>CAINNT010000208.1 GCA_903851225.1 uncultured Chloroflexota bacterium | reverse complement strand
GGTGCCGTGTCCGCCGATAAACTTGGTGGCCGAGTAGACCACGATATCAGCACCGTGCGCAATCGGACGGAAAAGCAGCGGCGAGACGGTATTGTCGACGATCAGCGGGATGCCATGCTTGTGGGCGACGGCCGCGATGCCTGCAACGTCGGCAACATCGAGCTTCGGATTGCCGATAGACTCTGCGTAGACGGCCTTGGTGCGGGGGGTGATCGCACGGTCGAACGCGTCGAGATCGTTCGAGGGAACGAAGACAACCTTGATGCCCAGCCGGGGGAGCGTGTGGTGGAAGAGGTTGTAGGTGCCGCCGGAGAGGTTGTCGGCGGAGACGATCTCGTCACCGGCCTGCGCGATGTTGAGGATCGAAAAGGTGATGGCCGACTGTCCGCTCGCGACGGCAAGCGCCCCGATCCCGCCGTCAAGGGCGGCGATGCGCTTCTCGAGGACATCGGTCGTCGGGTTCATGAGGCGGGTGTAGATGTTTCCGAACTCCTTGAGGGCAAACAGGTTGGCTGCGTGCTCGGTGTCGCGGAACTGGTAGGAGGTGGTCTGATAGATGGGGACCGCGCGCGATCCGGTGGTCGGGTCGGCGACCTGGCCGGCGTGTAGGGCAAGGGTCTCAGGCTTCTGGCTCATGGCAACTCCTGTGGAATCGAGAAGGGACGTTCATATCATGACGGAGTTTCCAATATAATAGACACACTCAACGGGTGCAAGTCAAGCATCGGGCGCGGCCACAGACGCATGGACGGCGCCTCACCGTCAGGCCCGAGCACCTATGCCCCAAAAGCGCGCTACGTTTCGGAACGCGATCAGCCTACCCGCGAACGGGACTGGCGAACGACACCGACTCAGACGTCGGAACTGGTGCCGTAGGCGATCTGGTTGAGGAACCGGCACTCGTGCGTCGAGCGGTTCTCATAACTGTGCGGCGCATCGGCGCGGAAATGGAAGGTATCGCCCGGCGCAAGCTCGAAGCTCTCATCCTCGACCGTCATGCGCAGGGCTCCCGTGAGCACGATCACCGTCTCGCTGGTCCCGGGCACATGAGCCTCACTCGTCAGAATCCCTCGCGGCGCCATGCGCAATTCATAAGTCTCGAGGCCCGGGGTCGCGCCTGCGGGCGTGAGCAGCCGACTCTCGACGCGACCGTCTACGCTCCGGAGCGGTGTGATGTCCTGGCTGCGCAGGACGCGGCACCGGGCGTCCGCCTGCTCTCCGAGCAGTTCGCCGAATGGAACGCCGAGTCCGACGGCGACCTTCCAAAGAATCGCGAGGGTCGGGTTGGTCCTCGAGCCTTCAATCTGAGAAAGGGCTGCGCGGCTGACGCCACTGGCCGCCGCGAGCTGGTCCAGCGAGAGACCGCGCGCCTTGCGGATCCGATGCAGACTGTTCGCAACCCGCCGGGAGAGTTCAGCCGCTCCGAGGTCGTCTCCCCTCGCCTGTGCTCCCTGTCGGGATGTCCCTGCGCGCGTCGCCATATAGCAGCCTCCGGTGCGAAGAGTCGCTCCTATCATGCGAGAAGGCGGCCGCCAACCGGATCGGGCCGACCACCGCCCCGTTGACATAACGATGTTTTCGTAGAGACTATTCCCTTATCATAGAGCCTCCCACGAACCGGTGTTCTGACATGAAAAAGCTCGTTCTCAAGTTCGGTGGCTCCTCTCTCGGTG
>CAINNT010000207.1 GCA_903851225.1 uncultured Chloroflexota bacterium | reverse complement strand
AGTTCATGACCGCGTCAAACCGATCGCCGGTGAGCCACGCATCGGCGCGCTTCCAGATTTCGCCAACGGTGTATGCCTCAGGATTGATCGCGCGAACTCGCGTGCGGAACTCCTGCCAGAAACTCTCATCGTCTATCTCTTCGGGCACATCGAGTCGCCAGCCGTCGGCGCCGAAGCGAATCCAGAATTCTGCCGCATGCAGCAGGTGCTCTCGGGCCGCTGCGTTGCGCACGTTGATCTTGGGAAGCGCAGGGAGCTGCCACCACGCCTTGTAGCCAATCGTCATCTCGCTCTTGTTGGCGGCGCCGCCAGCGGCAGCGCCTTGCTGCATCTGCCAATCAACGGACTCTGGGTACGCGATCAGTGGACGATCGCCGCGCAAGAACTCCTCGTCGGTGTAGAACCAGTCGACGTAGGGAGACTGCGCTCCGTTCTCCAAGACGTGATGAAACGGCCAGAAGCCACGGCTTGCATGATTGAACACCCCGTCGAGAATCACGCGCATGCCGCGAGCATGCGCCACATCGAGAAGCTCGCGCAGCGCATCATTGCCGCCAAGCATGGGGTCAACGTTGAAGTAGTCATAGGTGTGATACCGATGGTTCGATGCGCTCGAAAAGATCGGGCACAGATACAGCGCCGTGATGCCGAGCTCCTGCAGCTCACCAAGTCGCTCGGTGATGCCATAGAGGTCGCCGCCCTTGAACCCGTGTCGCGTTGGCGGCGTCTCCCATTTTTCAAGGGGACCGGGTGGCTGTATTCGCGTCGATCGTGCGAATCGATCGGGGAAGATTTGATAGAAGACGGCGTCCCGCACCCAGGCCGGTGTCTGTGGCCCCGCGGGCCGTTGAGAGCTCACCCCTTGACCGAGCCGACCGCGAGTCCGCCCGTGATGAATCGCTGGCTCAGCAGATACACAATCGCCGGTGGCAACGTAAGCATGATGGAGAATGCCGATACGAGCGGCCACGGAATCGCCGAGGCGTAGGTGCCTGTCATCGCCGAGAGGGCCATGGCCAGCGTGAAGTCGCGTGGTTGCGTGAGGAACATCCAGGAGTAGTAGAACTCGGTCCAGCCGCTGATAAATCCGAGGAAGCCCGTGACGGCAATCGCTGGCAGCGCAAGTGGCAGCACGATGCTGCGGAAGATGCGCACCTGCGATGCACCATCGACAGCGGCGGCCTCTTCAAGTTCGCGTGGGATCGTGTCGAGGTACCCCTTCAGGTTCCAGATCGCGAATGGGAGCGAGCCGGAGACAATCGCAATGCCGACGCCGAGCTGGGAGTTGCGCAAGTTAAACGTGCCGAGGATCGGCAGTTCGAGCCGTATCCCATTCAGGGTGACAAAGAGCGGCGCGAGTGTGGCGACCGCTGGGAGCATCAACACACCGAGGATCACCAACATGATGAAGGTGCGCCCCCGGAAGGCGAGGCGGCTGAGCGGGTAGGCGGCAAGCACACCGAGCGCGACGCTCGCGAGCGCCGTGCCGCCGGCAATCTTCATGGAATTGAATGCCAGCTCGATGAAGCTCACCGGGTTACCGGTTGGGCGTTCAATCACCTGGAGATACGCCTCAAGCGTCGCATCCTTGGGGATCAGGTTGAGCCCGTCGGGACGGATCAGGTTCAATGGCGAGAGAGAGACGCTGAAGACCCAGATGATCGGGAAGAGCACCGTGATGAGAATGCCGATCGCGGCAAGCTGCAGCAGGATCTTGGTGAGCAGCGACGGCTCGCGGAACGAACGGCGCTTAGAAGTCGTCATAGCGCGCCGTCGCCTTCGAGATGCGGTTGGTGATGAGGCTGATCGTCAGCAAGATCACAAAGAGAACGACGGCAAAGGCGGCACCGACGGCGTAGAGCTGTCGCTCGTTCACCAGCCGATACGCCTGCGTGACAAGCAGTTCAGTACGCCCGAATGGTCCGCCCGAGCTCATGAAGTAGGCGAGGCTGAAGAGGTTGAATGTCACGACAAATCCGTAGATGGCAAACGGGACCATCGCCGGGCGCAAGTAGGTGAGGGTGATCGTCTTGAAGGATGCCCATTTGCCCGCACCGTCGATCTCCGCGGCCTCGTAGAGGTCTTTGGGGATCGCCTGGAGCGCACCCGTGGCGACCACCGCGTTCAGCGGCCAGCCGAGCCAGATGTTGGCGATCAACATGGCGTAGTAGCTGAGGGGCAGTGGAATGAAGCTGATCGGATCTTCGACCTGGCGGAGCCAGTCGATGGAGAACGTCTCGGGCGGGATTCGGAACACCTGCCCGACCAGAGCAAGCAGCATGTTGATCGCACCTGCATCCTGGTTGAACAGATTGCGCCAGGTGGTCGCAACAACGATCGGTGGAATCAGCACGGGGAGCACGTAGAGCGCGCGATACAGGCGCTTGAGCTTCAACCCTGGGTGATTCAGCAAGAGCGCAATCGCAACGCCGAGAATGATGTGGATGGTGACGTTGCTCAGCGCCCAGAAGATGTTGTAGAGGAACAGCCGTAGGAATGAGTAGTTCGGAATGGAGAGCTCACTGGTGAGAATCTTGACGTAATTCTCCAGCCCAACCCAATCCGGCGCGGGTGCGCCTTGACGCAGGTTCGCGAGGCCGTAGTCGGTAAACGACATCCAGAACTGAAAGATCAGCGGATAGATGGTGACGATCGCCATGACGATCATGGCGGGGGCAATGAACATGTATGGGGTGAGTGAGCGGCGATTGATGCGTGTAGAGATGCTCACACGACCTCCCTCACTCCTCTGCCCCTGGGTAGCAATCGGGGCGGGAGCCGAAGCCCCCGCCCCAATCGCGGTTACACCGTTGCGGCTAGCTCGACGCTAGCAGTCGACTATGGCCAGAGGCCAGCGTCGACGTTTGCAGTCTCCATGGCATCGCATGCCGTAGCGGCTGCATCAGCACCAGCGGCACCGGTCTGCAGGACGCTGTCCCACGCCGAGCCGAAGTTGCCCCAGTAGTTGTTCATCCACGCCTCGACTGGACGTCGGGTTCCCGTGGCGATCGCGGCTGCGAAGGCCTTGGTGACCGGGTCCTGAATCGTGATGGCGGTCGATGCTGGCACGTGGCCGGCACCCGTCACCATGATCTCGGCGTATGCAGGAGAGGCGAGAATTGCGCCGACCTTCAAAGCCAGCTCCTTGTTCGCTCCTGCTGCATTGATGTGCCAGCCGTCAACACCGACCATGCCCACCGAAGGGAGGCCGTTGGTGCCAGCTGGGAACGGAGCAACCTGCGTGCCCGGGCGGGCCTTCAGGTAGTCCGCAAGTACCCAGTTGCCGTTGAACATCACGTCAACTTCACCGTTCATGTACTTCTGACCAAGGTCGCCGTCGTTGCCATCAACAACTGCACCGGCAGCCTTGAGGCTCTTGACGTAGTCCATGGCGTCGCCGACTGGCGTGGTGAAGCATGCAGCGTGTCCGGTGCTGTCGAAGATCGATGCGCCGAAGGCCTTGTACCAGCCCCAGACGTGATACACGCCGGCAGGAACGGCAACCTTGCCGCCGTTGTCGACGTAGTCCTTGAACTCAGCAGCGGTTGCTGGTGGAGTTGCGATCTTCGCGGAGTCGTAATACATCACGACTGCCTTGAGGCTCTCAGGAACGAGGTAGAGCGTGCCGCCGATGGTTGCGCCATCGAGAGCCTGCTGCGAGATCGTTCCAAGATCCGTCACGTCCGTGATTGGCTCGAGCAGTCCGGCCGTAACCAGGTTGCCAAGCTCGTCGTTCGGAGCAATGAAGAGGTCAGGTCCGCCGCCGGCGGCTGCCTCGGTCTTGAACTTCGTGAAGATGTCGCTGAACGGCACCTCAACGGCGTTGATCTTGATCTTCGGGAATTCCTTCTCGAACTTGGCGAGCTGTTCAGCGAAGGCAGTGCCTTCAGCCGAGCCGCCGGACGAGCCGTATGCGTGCCAGAGCGTTACCTCACCTTCGAGGCCGTCCGCCGATGGGGTGTTGCTCCCACAGGCCGTGGCCACGACGGCAAGCATCGCTGCGACTGCAGCGAGCTTCCAATTCTTTCGCGCCATGCGCTAGTCCTCCTTCTTGCGAGGCCTCCCCACCAGCGAGGCTCCGCGTAGGGCGCCATCTACTTCTGGCGCCGACATCGTTCAGGGTCGCCGGGCGACCCAGTGGTGCGGTAAGGGTAGGGCTCCGCACGCTCCTGCGTCAATGCGGTTCCCCTTCGGCCCCCAGGGCGGGATGTGGGGGAGGCTCACGCTGCCCGCGCTGAGTGAAGATGGGGCACCCGTGGCATTCTGACGGTATGCCGATATCCATTGTGCTCTTCCTCGCCTACGCCATCTTCCTGCTGGCGGGCCTAGGCCTGACGCTCGGTCCGATCGTGGAACAGGCGACCGCGGCCCCGGTCACCCTGCAGGGAGTGGTCTGGATGGCCCTGATCGCCGCCTGTATCTTCACCATCACCCTGGTCTGGCAACGCAAGGAGGCGGGGCGGGGCTTCGCCATCGGCCTGAGCACGATCCTGATCCCGGCCGGCCCCCTGATTGCCCTCACCCTGGGGAACTGGCTCCCTGGGCTCCCCCTGATCGCCCTGGCCCTCCTGCTGATCCGCGGACTGCGGGGGGCTGCCGCCCGTGCCTGGTTGAACGAAGCGTGAGCCCCGCCCCGCTGCGCCGGATCGGCGACCGCGACCGCCGCCCAGACCTCGCCCTCGCGGGTACGTTCGACTCCCCCCTCGACGTGCACCTGCACACCCTTCTCTCCCCCGACTCAGAGGTGCCCCTCGACGTCTACCCCGCCCTGGCGATCTCCCTGGGCATGCAGCGCATCGCCCTGACCGATCACCTCGACTTCGACCCACGTGAGGAGGGGGCGACCTTGGCCCCCCACCAGCAGCGCGTTGAGGCGGTCGAAGCGCTGCGACGCCAGTTCGGCGATCGGCTCGAGATCCTGCTCGGCGTAGAGATCTCGTACGAGCGACAGTACGAGGCGGAGATTCGCGAGCACCTTCGCAGCAATCACTACGACCTCACCATTGGCAGCGTGCATCCAGGGATTGACTCTCCATTCAAGCGATCGCTTGCACCGAACTGGGCGGGGCACGACGTGCACGACACTGCGCCGTACTTTGCCGAGGTGCAATCAGGGATCGAGAGTGGCCTCTTCGACATCGTTGGGCACATGGACTACGTCCGGAAATACGTGCACCCGCATATCGACACGCCAGCATTTGAAGCGGCGCCCGATCTGTACGAGCCAGTGCTGAAGGCGCTGATTGAGACCGGAACGGCGCTCGAGATCAACACGTCGGGCTGGAGGCAGCGCACCGGCATTCCGTATCCCCTGCCGCAGGCGGTGCGCCGATATCGCGAGCTGGGCGGCGAATACATCGTCACCGGTTCCGACGCGCATCAGCCCGACTGGTTTGCCATGAACTTCGATCGTGCGCGCGAACTTCTTCTTGACGCAGGGTTCGAGGAGCTCGCCACGAAGCGCTGGAAGACTGCGGGAGAGCTGTGGCCTATCCCGACGCGCTGACGCTGACCGTTCTCGGTTCAGCGGGGGCGTACCGCACGCACGAAGGTTCACGCGCATCGGGATATCTTGTGCAGCACGGCACGACAACCGTCGTGCTCGACCTTGGTCACGGCGCGTACGCGCCACTTGCGGCACGCCTTGGCATCAGCGCACTTCCGCAAATCAGCGCAGTGGCGATCTCGCATCTGCATCCCGATCACTGGGTTGACCTTGCAGCACTGCGACATGCGCTCGTGCACGGCAACAAGATGGGGAACGATGCGCGCAGCGTCTCCGTGATCGGTCCGAGCGGCCTCGCCGCTCGACTTTCAGCGCTGCTCGACGACCGAACGCCAGAAGAGGAAGCTGCAGGCGCACACACAGGGTTGCAACCATTTGCGTTCACCTCATGGCGGAGCGGCACGGCGCTGCCACCGCTCGGCGGCGGACGCGTCGTTTCTATCGGTGATCTGACGATGCGGAGCGCACGCGTTCGCCACACCGGCGAGTCGTATGCGCTTCGGATTGCACTCGGCGATGCCCATGGACTGACCTACTCAGGCGATGTTGCCCGTTGGGAGGATCTCGCGGCGATAGTGCGGCCTGGCGACACACTCCTCTGTGAAGCTGCTGGTGGCGCTGCGCAGTGGCGCGAAGGTGACACTCATGTCACGGCGTACGGGGCAGGAAAGGCTGCGGCATCTGCCGGTGCGGCAAAGCTACTGCTGACACACTTCGGCGCAGAGGTTGATCCAGCAGAAGCAGTTCGCGCGGCCGCAACAGAGTTTTCGGGTGAGATCGTCGCGGTGCGCGAAGGGGATT
>CAINNT010000206.1 GCA_903851225.1 uncultured Chloroflexota bacterium | reverse complement strand
GTGACGCGCGCTGGATCAAGCCGCTCTCCCTCGGGTTGTGCGATGTGTCCGGGCGAGATCACACCAGGGAGCGCAGCGATTTCCGTGGCAAGGCGTTTTGCATTCACATGATCTTCAGCAAGGCGCTTCACGGTGCCCTCTGGTCCATCAGAGAGTGCGACAAGGCCAGCCGCAGCGAGCACACCAACTTGTCGCATTCCACCACCGAGCAACTTGCGCGCGCGGCGTGCCTTCCAGATGAACTCCTTGTTGCCTACGACCACGCTGCCGATCGGCGCAGCGAGCCCCTTGCTTAGGCAGAAGGTCACACTGTCGGCGTCAGCTACGAGTTCGCGGGCGGAGACTCCGAGGCCAACGACGGCGTTGAAGAGGCGGGCACCGTCTACGTGAATCGGAATGCCATGAGGTTTGAGCGCAGCGCGCAGCTCGCGCATATACGCGGGAGTGATCGGTCGACTGAAGGTATGCGCGTGGCAGTTTTCGACAATCACGAGAGAGGTGATCGCGCTGTGTGGGTCTGATGCGTCTTGAATCGCCTCCACCACATCGGCGATCGGCATCTCGCCGTTGGGGTTTTCTCGAACAACGCGAAGTCCGGCACCAGCGACAACCGCATAGTTGGCCGCCTCGTCGTTTGGAATGTGGCCTTCGGCCGGGGAGATGATCTCGCCGCCTCGCGGAACGTGCGCCATTACCGAGACGAGGTTCCCCATGGTGCCCGAGGCAACGAAGAGACCAGCCTCCTTGCCGAGGAGGGCCGCCGCGCGCTCCTCGAGGGCGGCAACAGTCGGATCGTCCTCAAAAACGTCATCACCAACCTCGGCTGCAGCCATCGCTCGGCGCATCTCTGGGGTTGGGTGGGTCACCGTGTCGGAGCGCAGATCGATGCGGTCAGCCCCGCCGCCTCGAGATGCTGCGTCCGCTCCGTATCCCATAGTCGGATCCTACCCCCTCTGGTAGGCTTCGCAGTCCTGTCGCGGACCCGTGGTGTAGCGGCCCAACATGCCAGCCTGTCACGCTGGAGATCGCCGGTTCGAATCCGGTCGGGTCCGCCAGGAAACCTGATCCCCCCTCGACTAATCACCCCTCGCCTACCATTGAGGCATGCCTCGTGAAATCCCCGTAACCGATGGATTCCCGCCGAGCGAGCGAACGCGCGTTCGGCGTCTCCCGGAACGTGGGCACTACGAGCGCGCCGACATCTATCCCGTGGTGGACGCCGCCCTCACCTGTACCGTCGCCTACCTGCTCGATGGCCGTCCTCACGCCACTGCAACGGCGCACTGGCGCGATGGCGATCGCCTCTACTGGCACGGATCGGCGGCCAGCCGCTTCCTGAAGTCGGTCGTGGGGACCGAGGTGTCGGTATCCATTCACCTCACCGACGGCATCGTGCTTGCCCGGAGTGGCTTCGATAGTTCGTTCAATTACCGATCGGCAACGCTCTTCGGCATCTGTGAAGAGATCACTGGTGAAGAGAAGGTCATTCAGCTCAACGCTTTCGTTGACAAGCTCGTACCCGGACGAAGCGCCGATCTTCGTTCATCCACTGAGCAAGAACTGAAGGCAACGACACTGCTCGGCATGACGATTACCGAAGCGTCGGGGAAGATTCGCTCGGGTGGAGTGCATGACAATCCTGACGACAAGCACGAACGGGTATGGGCCGGTGTGCTAGGAATTGAAACACGATTCACTGAGCTCACACCAGATGACGAAACACCGGTGCTCGTTGAGCCGGCAGACAATATCCGGCGGCTACTTGGCACAGTGATTTAACGTAAATCATGCCCGCCAGCACGAACCAACGCTCTATGCTCGTGACCGGCGGGCTCGGTTTTATTGGCAGCGCATTTGCAAAGCGCGCAGCGGACGCTGGCAACCGCATTGTTGTTCTTGACGCAATGACCTACGCCGCAGATTCGACATCACTTGCTGGGCGCAGTGATATTGAGATAGTCCGAGGGAATATCATCGATACGGCGCTCGTAGCCGAGCTGCTTCAGCGCCACACAATTGACACCGTCGTTAACTTTGCAGCTGAGTCGCATGTTGATCGCTCAATTGCAGACCCTGAATCCTTCATGCACACGAATATTCTGGGGGTGCACTCGATGCTGCACGCCTCACTCGCACGCTATCAACGGTTTAGCACAGACGATGCGAAGCGCTTCAGGTTTGTGCAGATCTCTACGGATGAGGTGTTTGGCAGCCTCGGGGAAACCGGCTACTTCACGGAAGAGAGCCCTTACGATCCTCGTTCACCATATTCAGCGTCAAAGGCGGCCGCTGATCACCTGGTATCGGCATGGCATCACACGTACGGGTTGCCAACAATCACTACGTACTGCACAAACAACTATGGGCCATTCCAGTACCCGGAGAAGTTCATTCCTCATCTTGTGCACTGTGCGCTGTCTGGGGCCCCGCTCCCGATTTACGGCGACGGTTCCAATGTTCGCGATTGGATCCACGTCGATGATCATGTGAGCGGAGTGATGCTCGCGATTGAACGTGGAGCTCCTGGTGGGCGCTACGCGTTCGGGGGCGGGAATGAGCGATCAAACCTAGCCCTGGCACGCGAGATCTGCGAGATCTTGGATGCGGTCGTACCGCGCAGTGATGGGGTGTCATATGCGGAACAGATCGCGTTTGTGACCGACCGTCTTGGCCATGATCGCCGGTATGCCATCAGCGGGGAGCGCGCAGCGTTGGAGCTCGGCTACGTGCCGCAGCGCCAATTCGCCGAAGCGCTGAAGGCCACCGTCGTATGGCACGTGGAACGTGCCCGCCCACAGACTAAAGTGGTGAACAAGTGAGAGGGATCGTGCTGGCGGGCGGTGGAGGGAGCCGTCTCTACCCGGCCACCAAGAGCGTCAGCAAGCAGCTCCTTGCTGTGTACGACAAGCCGATGATCTACTACCCAATCTGGACCTTGGTGACCGGCGGCATCCGTGAGATCTTGATCATTAGCACCCCCCGAGACCTGCCCGCGATCGAAGCACTCTTGGGCGATGGAGCCAGCCTCGGCCTGGCGCTGACGTACGCCGTGCAGACGAACCCTGGCGGCATTGCCGAAGCGTTTCTTATCGGCAAGGAGTTCATCGGGGATCAACCCGTCACCCTCATCCTTGGCGACAACCTCTTCATCGGCGAGCAGATGAGCGTCGCGATAGAGGGCAACCTAGCCACCTTTTCGGGCGGCGCACAGATCTACCTGAAAGAGGTGCCCGATCCAGAGCGCTTCGGCGTTGCCGAAATCGGCCCAGGCGGGACCATTACCTCGATTGTCGAAAAGCCTGAAGCGCCAAGATCCAACCTTGCCGTCACCGGGCTGTACACCTATGGCCCAGACGTCGTTTCTCTCGCCGAGCGCTTGCCGCGCTCTGCCCGCAATGAGCTCGAGATCACCGACATCAACGCCGCGTACCTAGACGCTGGAACATTGCGTTACTCCATCATCTCCCACGCTGTGCAATGGATTGATGCGGGAACCCCAGACGCCCTAGTCGCTGGATCGTTGGCTGTTCAAACGGCGACCCGTGATCAAGCGAGTGAACTCGGTTACGTCGAGATTGCTGCGTATCGACGCGGCTACCTCACGCGAGAACGCCTCCTGGCCGTCATTGATCAGACACCGTCGGATACTTACGCGGAGCGCCTTCGCTTGGCAGTGGAAAGCGCCGGGCGATGAGTCCGACGCTGCGCACCGTTGTACTTGGCGCACTCGGGCAGGTTGGCTCCTCGCTGATGCAGAGACTTGGTGCAACCGGAGTCGGGATTACTCGGAAAGACGCTGACATCACCAACAGGGACGCCCTCTACCGCGCGCTAGATAGTGCTGGCCCCGCCTCCGCGCTTATCAACGCAGCTGCATATACCGATGTGGAGAGTGCCGAACGCGAGCGCGAACTTGCATTCGCCGTGAACGCTCACGCGCCAGGGTGGGCAGCCGCATGGGCAGCTGAGCATGGCATTCCGTTTGTGCATTTCTCGACAGAGTACGTGTTCTCTGACGGAGGCGAACTCTTTTGGCAAGAGGGCGATGTAACCGCGCCACTCAATGCGTATGGAGAGTCAAAGCGCGCGGGTGAGGTTGCAGTTCACGATGCGTATCAAGAGGGTGTCATCATTCGAACCTCATGGGTCTACAGCGAACAGTCAGGAAACTTTGTGCG
>CAINNT010000205.1 GCA_903851225.1 uncultured Chloroflexota bacterium | reverse complement strand
GCTCCGCGGTGATGGTCTCGAGCAACTCAATCGGGATGTGTCGCTTGTGCAGCCCCGACTTAGGATGGCGGCTGTTTGGTGCCCGCAACGCCCGCACGCGGTCATATACGCTCGCGTCTATTTGCACCCCCGCCTGCGTAGCCACCCGCCCCGCAAACACTCCAGCGACGCGATGGAAAGTCAGGCCGCCGCCTGCAAGCCACAGCCGGGTCGGAAGGCCGACATGGAAACCCTTGTATCCACTGAAGTGCACAGTGATTCCCCTGGGCGGCGTCGCAAACAGCTTTACGAGCGACACGACAAGCTGTCGCGCGGCGTCGAGTGCCACCGCTAGGTTGCCCTCGACATCGATGTCGAACACCAACTCCTCGGCCCACGTCGCCCCGCTGAAGCCACGGGTTGACCCGGTCACGGCGAGGTAATCCCGAAACGAATCGTCGAACCGAAAGTGAGAGAGGTACGCCTCTCGCTCAACATGAGCCCGCAAGTCGCAACTGCGATAGGCGGTGTGCGCGGCGTCCGCGTCCACCCGTTTCCTGGGGCCGTCGAGCGGCCCCAGGATTCGGAAGGCGTATGGGAAACGGTCGGGAGTCATGCGGCTCCTCCGTTTCCACCGGCAGCGCCGGGCTCAGCGAAGTCCGCATCCGCCGTTGAATCCGGTCGGATTTCGAGAACCTCGTACCTCGTGACGCGGTTACGGGCTTCCCCGTCGTCATCCGTTCGCACGACGACGGCGAGCTGGCACAAAATGCCTGGCGGAACCGGTCGCTCAAGTTGATCGAGCGACACGATGCCGAGCTTGGCCAAGTCCCTCTTCGTCATCGGCATCGCGGCAGGCGTGAGCCAGAGTGTATGCCACAAGCGTCGGCCCTTGTGCTCGCCATCGCTGATGGTGAACCCTAGGGTGAAACCGGGGGTTCCCGTGCCCGAGTTCGTCAACTCGCCGGTCGATACCTCAGCGTTATAGGTGCCCTTGGGTATCGGGGCGTATTCCGGCGCCGCCTCCGTCTCGGAGAACCGCCGTGCAAGATCGTCACGGCTTTCACCGTTGAGAATGTCTACCAGTCGTCTCCGCGCAAACGTGCCCATAGATTCCTCCTGCCGCATTTGCGGCTTGTGGGCCAAGTGATGTGCCTGCCGGAGAGCGTGCGCTCAGCAACGACAAGCACTACACCGCCGATGAGACCACACCGCGCATCTTCGTGCGATGTGCAAATGACAGTCGCGCGATGTTCATTCCGTGCGGTGGATGTCCATTCGCTTTCGCGTCTCGTTTGTACATCGACACTACCGCCAGAGCTGCCAGACTCATCGGCACGCACGCCACGCGGACCGCGTCGCTTGTCGCGGCTACCGGCTGACCTCGCCGGTGCGTGCAGAAGAGGCCAACCTAGGACCGTGCCGAACGAGCACGGATGCGTCGATGAAGAATGCAGACCTTACCTTCGTGGGAGACCTCGGCCTCCCTGTCGAGTTTCCCACTACCTACTTTCCTGGAGCCATCGAAGAGTATCGCCAGGACCTCATGCGACAGACGACGATACCGGGGGAGTTCGCAGCGGCCGGAATGCTTGCGGCTCTCAGCGTGGGTGTCGGGAACTCCGTGGTTGGTCGCCTGGGTACCAAGCGATTCATTCCGGCAAGCTTGTACCTGTTGCTGATTGGCGACCCGGGCTCTGGAAAATCACCCGCTCTGATCAACACGATGGAGCCAGTCCGCCGCGAGCAGACGGCCCGCGTGCAAGCTGCCTTGCAGCCCGCTCGAGCTTGCCTGCAGCCGCAGTTAGCCGACATGTCCGGCGGAGACTTCATCGACGACATGGATGAAGTAGACGGCGACTCGGACACGACGGAGGAGTCTGCACCGTCCCCGGTACGCCACCTGTACCTCACGGATGCAACGATTCCAGGTGTACGTGAAGCGCTGAGGAGTAACCCCCGCGGCGTGGTCGTCTCGGCCGATGAGGCGGTGAATCTTTTCAAGGGGTCCGGCAAGAGCAGCGAACGCGCAGTGTGGCTGGAGCTCTGGAATGCCGAGGGCCTCGCCGTCTCGCGTCGCAGCGGAAAGCCGCCAATCATCACGATCCCCAGGTGCTTCGTGACGCTCGTCGCGGGCACGCAGCCCGACATTTTCCCGCAGCTCCGCAACGCGCAGGGAGACGATGGACTGCTCGATCGCCTTTTGGTGTTTGGCGACAAGAGCGAGGGTTGGCCGCGGTATTCACACTGCCGCACCGACGCTGCTCTGGCGGCCATCTACAACGACGCGGTTGACCGACTCCTCCAGCACCGTGACGGCGGCAGCGAGGACACGTCTAGTGCAGTCGTGACGCTACCGATCTCCGACGCATGTAGTCGGGTATTCGAGGAGTGCCACAGCGAGGTCGTTGCCGTCTTCGATCGCGTGCGAGCCGCTCGTCGATATGGCGGGCTGATCACGAAGACAGTTGCCAACGCCGCCCGACTGGCGGTGCTACGAGCCTGTGCTCGCTGGGCGGTTGACGGATCGGAGACCATGAACTCGCCCGCGGAGATGACCGAAGCGGATGCCGTCGAAGCGTGCCGCGTTGCTATGTTCTGCCTCGGGAGGGCAATCCTGTGGCGACCGGAGCTGGTTGGCTCGGCCCCGGCAACGAGCGCGGTGCAGCTAGTCGCCATGCCAATCGGTAGCCCGGCCGCCGTGCCGGCGGCCGGTGCTCCCAGCGGGCTGGCCGACCGGATCCTCCGCTACATGAGCCGTCGCGGCATTACCGAAGTCCCGGTCCGTACGCTGCATTCCTGCGGAGGTTTCGGGTCCGCCGACACGCATCAACTACGTGCGGCGTGCGACGAGCTCGTCGCCG
>CAINNT010000204.1 GCA_903851225.1 uncultured Chloroflexota bacterium | reverse complement strand
GCAACGCGGTACTCAGATTCGGTGTAGTCGAGCGACGCGTACCCCTGCGTGCGGCTCTTGAGTTGATCGAAGTAGTCAACGATCAGTTCGGCGAGTGGAATCTGGAAGCGCATCACCACACGCTTCTCGTCGAGGTACTCCATCCCCTCGAAGATGCCGCGCTTGTCGGTGGAGAGCTCCATGATCGTGCCGATGTAGGTCGACGGGGTAACGACCGAGGCGGCCACCCACGGCTCGCGAATCTCATCGATGTGATTCGGGCTCGGCAGCTGGGCCGGGTTATTGATGAGCAGCTCACCCTTTCCGCCGCTGAGCATGACCTGGTACTTGCAGGAGGGGGCCGAGGCGATCAGCTGCAGGTTGAACTCGCGCTCCAGGCGCTCCTGCACGATCTCCATGTGCAGGAGGCCAAGGAAGCCGCAGCGGAAGCCGAAGCCGAGCGCCGCCGACGACTCCGCCTCGAAGGTGAAGCTGGCGTCGTTGAGGTGGAGCTTCTCCAGCGCCTCACGGAGCGCCGGGTAGTCCTCTCCACTGAGCGGGTAGAGTCCGGCGAAGACGAGCGGCAGCGCAACTTGGTACCCAGGAAGCGGTTCGGCGGCAGGGCTTGTTTGCGATGTCACGGTGTCACCAACGCGCGCGTCGCGCACGCTCTTCAGCCCAGTGGCGATGTAGCCGACCTCGCCGGCGACCAGCTCCTGCACCGGCACATGTTGCGGTCGGAAGTAGCCGAGCTCCACTGGAACACAGCTCACGCCCGAGCCCATCATCAGGATTGCATCGCCCGACTTGAGTCGCCCCTCTTGAATGCGGATGTAGTTCACCACACCTTTGTAGGAGTCGTAGTGCGAGTCGAAGACGAGCGCGCGGAGCGGAGCATCGAGTGAGCCGCTCGGTGCCGGGATTCGCGCCACAAGGGCTTCCAGGATCTCGGTGATGCCGATCCCCGACTTCGCCGACGCCAGGATCACCTCTTCTCGCGGAATGGCGAGAGAATCTTCCAGTTCGCTCATCACCGCGTCGGGGTCGGCGGCGGGGAGATCGATCTTGTTCAGCACCGGAATGATCACCAGGCCGAGTTTCATCGCGAGGTGCACATTGGCAAGCGTCTGCGCCTCAATCCCCTGGCTCGCATCTACGACGAGGATCGCACCGTCGCAGGCTTGCAGGCTCCGTGAGACTTCGTAGGCAAAGTCGACGTGACCCGGAGTGTCAATGAGGTTGAGCCCATATGTGAGTCCATCCTTCGCCACGTAATCGAGGCGCACGGCGCGCGCCTTGATGGTGATCCCCTTCTCGCGCTCGAGGTCCATGGAGTCGAGCATCTGCGAGGTCATCAGCCGGGCTTCGACGGTGTGGGTCGCCTCGAGCAGGCGATCGGCCAAGGTCGACTTTCCATGGTCGATGTGCGCGATGATGCTGAAGTTGCGCAGCCGAGACTGCGGGATGGTGCTCATGGGGTAAGGATCGCACGCTCTTGCCAGCCCCGCCGTAGGGCGCCCTCAGCAGAGCGTGGCGGAGCCTCTGCTACGATCGCCCGACGGCTCAACCGAGCCCCAGAAGCTGATGGAGTGACCAATGGGAAAGACCGCGCGAAAGTACAAGGGTGCACGAACCCCGCAGTCGCTGAAGGAGGTTCGCGCCTCCGCTCGCCGCAATGCGGTGCAGCAGCCACAGCGAACCGCCGCCAAGAGCCTCGTGTCGAAGGCCCTCGAGATCATCACCGGCCAGGCCCAGGGTGACGCGGCTTCTGCCGTGAACAAGGCGTCGAGCGCCCTTGACCGCGCCGCAAAGCACGGTGCCATCCACAAGAACGCTGCCGCCCGACGCAAGTCGCGCCTCGCCAAGAAGGCTGCCAAGGCGGCTGCCGCCGGCGGCGTGATGCCGAAGGTCGTGAACAAGAAGAAGTCGGCACCGAAGAGGGCCGCCGCACCGAAGGCTGAGGCCGCCGCTGCAAAGCCGGCTGCCAAGAAGCCAGCCGCGAAGAAGCCTGCTGCCAAGAAGGCGGCGCCAAAGGCCTAAGCGAACCGAACGATCGACCGCCCGCTGCGCTCTGCGCAGTGTGGCGGGACGACGACTAGGCGACCGGCTCCTCGCGCTTCACGCGCGGAGCACTCGGCCAGTAGAGCAACCCACCGACGAGCGCAGCGAGTGTCGTGCTGCCAATCAGCAGTCGCGCTGTGCCCATCTGGCCCTCCCAGTACCAGTCGGTGAAAGAGGCGACGTCGGTGACGCCCGCCGCAGCGAGCGCCTCCCTGCCACCCTCCGCACCTTGATAGCGCACGTAGACGCACTCAGGGCCAGCCTCGCAGGTGAACGAGCCGCCCTGCTTCTCGTCACGATATCCAGGGTCAAGTGAGAAGAAGAAGAGCTTCACGGCGAGGAAGAGCGCGGCGAAAGTCACGGCGGTGATAGCACCGCTCCAACCAGCGTTGGCAAGAATGCGACCAGGGCGACCGCGCAACTGTCCGGCGCGCTGATTCCCGTACCAGCCGATCAGGAGACCGGAGAGTGGCGCAAACACGATGTAGGCGGGATCGATTGGAATCACCATCAAGAAGCTCACCGCAACGGTGAGCGCCATGCCGATGCCAACGAAGGCGGCGACGGTTGCACCGCGATCAATGAAGCGGCTCATGCGTGGGTCACATGCGAGAAGGCAGCGCGACCGGCGTAGACCGCCCGTGCGCCGAGCTGCTCTTCAATGCGCAGGAGGCGGTTCAACTTAGCCACGCGCTCCGAGCGCGACGGGGCACCCGTCTTGATCTGCCCTGCGTTCGTTGCCACGGCAAGGTCAGCGATCGTGGTGTCCTCGGTTTCGCCTGAGCGGTGGCTCAAGATGCTCGCCCAGCCAGCGCCGCGCGCCAGCGTGATGGCGTCGAGCGTTTCCGTGAGGGTGCCGATCTGGTTCGGTTTGACCAACAGCGCATTTGCGGCGCCCGCATCGATCGCGCGTTCAATGCGGTGCGTGTTCGTGACCAGCAGGTCGTCGCCAACAATCTGCACCTTGCCGCCGATTCGTGCGGTCAGTGCCTCCCAGCCGTTCCAGTCATCTTCGGCCAAGCCATCTTCGATGCTGATGATCGGATACTTCGACGCCCAACTCGCCCAGAGATCAACGAGCGCGCCGCTCTCCAGGGTGCGACCCTCACGATCTAGCTTGTAGTGACCGTTCGGCTGCAGCAGCTCGGTAGCGGCGGCGTCGATCGCGATCGCAATCTCTTCGCCTGGGCGATAGCCCGCCGCCTCAATCGCCGTCATCAGCGCATCAAGGGCCGCCTCGTTCGATGGCAGGCTCGGCGCAAATCCACCCTCGTCGCCCTGGCCGGTTGCCAGACCACGGTCGTGCAGATTCGTACGGAGTGCGGCGAACACCTCGGCACCAGCGCGCAGAGCGTCGCGATAGGTAGCGGCACCAACGGGAACCACCATGAACTCCTGGAAGTCAGTCGAGTTCTCGGCATGCTTGCCGCCGTTCAAGATGTTCAGCAGCGGCACGGGGAGCTTTACTGCCGCCTCGCCGCCAAGCTCGTACCAGAGCTCGTGACCGTGCGACGCGGCGCGCGCGTGGGCAACGGCGAGTGAAACCCCGAGGATTGCGTTCGCGCCGAGTCGGCTCTTTGCCGGTGTGCCGTCGAGGGTGATGAGCGCCGCATCAACGGCGCGCTGATCACTCGCCGGCGAACCGTTGAGCGCCTGTGCGATTTCGCCGTTGACCGCGGTGACCGCGCCCAGCACCCCCTTGCCGTTAAATCGACGCTTGTCGCCGTCGCGAAGTTCAACCGCCTCGTGCGCGCCGGTTGATGCGCCAGACGGAACGGCGGCGCGGCCGCGAACACCACCCGCCAGCGTCACGTCAACTTCAACGGTTGGATTGCCTCGAGAATCGAGAATCTCGCGCGCATGAATCGCGCTGATTCGGTCACTCATGCCAGGTCGTCGCTCTCGTCATCATCCTCTTCGTCAAGCGTCGACGGCTTGATGATCGGCTTTGGCTTCGCTGGTGCGCGCTTCGCTGCCGCCTTCGCTCCTGGCTTCACCGGCGAGACGTAGACGATCGGGAGGGTCTCGTACGGTGAGCCGGCGGTTGGCACCACCGCGAGTCCAGGCAGGTCGCGTCCCTCCAGGAACTCGAGTGATGCGCCGCCACCCGTCGAGAGGTGCGTCATCTTCTCGGCGACACCGAGTTGTCGCAGTGCGGCGATGCTGTCTCCACCGCCGACCACCACGGTTGCGCCCGCGTCGGCCTTCTCGGCAGCAAGCTTGGCGAGCTCGCGGGTGGCCACGGCAAACGACGGGATCTCGAAGACGCCGAGGGGTCCGTTCCACAGGATCGTCTTGATCGGCGCGAGCGCTTCGCGAATTGCAGTGATCGAGGCGGGTCCAAGGTCAACCATGTGCCAACTCGCCGGGAGCTTGTCGGTGGAGACCACCTTGAACTCGGTGCCGCGGGTCACCTCCTTTGCGACGACCCCATCCACTGGAAGGAGGACGCGAACGCCGCGGTCCTGCGCCATCTTCAGGATGCGTCGCGCATCGTCGACCATCTTCGACTCGTAGAGACTCTTGCCTACGCTGCGGCCGGAGGCAACGAGGAAGGTATTCGCAACGCCGCCGCCAAGAATCAGTAAGTCAACTTTCTTGATGAGCGCCTCGAGGACAGCGACCTTGCCCGAGACCTTGCCGCCGCCGACGATCGCCGCGAATGGTCGCGCAGGCTTCTCAAGCAGATTCGAGAGCGCCTCAACCTCTTGCTCCATCAGCAGGCCGACATACGACGGCAGATAGGCGGCAACCCCGACGGTGCTGGCATGTGCGCGGTGCGCGGTGCCGAAGGCATCGTTCACGAAGACGTCGCCATAGGAGGCGAGTCTCTCTGCGAACGTAGGGTCGTTGCGCTCCTCACCGGCATGGAAGCGAACGTTCTCGAGCAGCAGGAGTTCGCCCGGCCGCAAGCGTCGAACAGCGTCGTCGGTACCAACACCGAGCGCATCGCCGGTCGTCGGCACATTGATGCGAATAAGTTGGGTGAGTCGCTCTGCTGCAGGTCGCAGGCGCAGACCGTCGACAACGCGGCCCTCGGGTCGGCCCAGGTGCGACATGATCACCACCGAAGCGCCGCCAGCCAGAAGCGCCTTGATAGTTGGCACGGCGGCTCGGATGCGCGAGTCATCGACGATCTTTCCATCAGAGAGCGGCACATTGAAATCTACGCGCAGCAGCACACGCTGGCCCTGCATGTTCAACTCACGAATGGTGCGCTTCCCCGAGGCGGAGATGATCTCTGGCGCAATGCGACGCGGACCACTCTGTGGTGGCGCTGGTCGCGGAATCGGGCGTGGCGTCGGTCGTGCCGACTTCGTCACCGTTGGCGCTGCGCCCGGCTTCACTGTGGCTTTCACGTTCGGGCGGTTCGCTGGACGGCTCGGTGCGGCTGGCGGGGCGCCGGTCGGGCGTGGCTGACCGTTAGCGCCGGTGATCGTTGGCTTCACCTGTGGCCGATTCGCTGGGCGGCTCGAGGCGAGCATTGCCCCCGCTGGCTTCTGTGGCGGCGTCCCGCTCGCACCCTTCGTCGGAGCTGCCGCCGCGGGCTTCAGGGCCGGTTTCGCGACGGGCTTCGCCGCAGGCGTTGCTACAGGTTTCGCTGCGGGTTTTGCTGCGGCTTTCGCCGCCGGCCTTGCGGCCGGTTTGGCGACAGGCTTCGCCGCCGACTTCTCAGGAGCAGGTTTCTCAGCAGACTTGGAGCCACCGATCAATCGGGCGAGCAGGCCTTTCTTTTTCTCAGCCATGTGTCGCCACGTACCG
>CAINNT010000203.1 GCA_903851225.1 uncultured Chloroflexota bacterium | reverse complement strand
GTAAAGGGCGACGCTAAGCGCACGAAGGTGCAAGAGGCCGCCGAGGTGGGAACTCTCGTCGCCCAGCGCGCGAAGGCGGCCGGCGTCGCGAAGGTTGTCTTCGACCGTGCCGGGTTCAAATATCACGGGCGCCTGAAAGCGCTTGCAGACGCTGCCCGGGCTGCCGGGCTTGAGTTTTAGGAGGGCACGGAGATGGCGAGAATTGACGCGTCGAAGCTGACCCTCGCAGAGAAGGTCGTACAGATCAATCGCGTAGCAAAGGTCGTGAAGGGTGGACGCCGCTTCACCTTCTCTGCGCTCGTCGTGGTTGGCGATGGCCAGGGCCATGTCGGCGTTGGCATCGGCAAGGCTGGTGAAGTGCCAGAGTCCATCCGCAAGGGGACCGAAGACGCGAAGAAGAACCTCATCCGCGTGCCATTCCTCGGCACCACGATTCCACATGAAGTGTCGGCGGAACATGCGGCCAGCCGCGTGATGCTCAAGCCTGCCTCCCAGGGAACCGGTGTAATCGCCGGTGGATCCATTCGCGCGGTGATCACCGCGGCAGGAATTCACGACATCCTCTCGAAGGTCTACGGCTCCTCAAATGCTGTAAACGCGACTCGCGCCGCGATCAAAGCGCTCTCGCAACTCCGCACCGCCGAGCAGATCTCAGCTGCACGAGGCAAGCGTGTGCGAATCCGCGTCGGTGGCCAGGAGTCTGCCCCAGAGGTGCACCATGGCTGAGAAATACATCAAGGTCACGCAGGTGAAGAGTGAGCTCGGACATGTTGCGCGCAATCGTGGGACGATTCGAGCACTCGGCCTCGACCGCATTGGTGACTCAAATCTTCTCCCTGACAACCCAGCGGTGCGTGGAATGGTGCGACAGGTGAGCTTCCTTGTTTCGGTCGACGAGTTGACCGGCAGTGAGGCCGCAACAGCAGCATCCGCCGTGGCATCCAAGAAGGCAGAAAAGGCAAAGAAGCCAGCCAAGGTGAAGAAGGCGAAGGTGACCAAGTGAAGCTCCATGATCTGCAGCCAGCACCAGGGTCGAAGAAGAAGCGCATCCGCGTCGGTCGCGGCATTGCGGCGGGGCGCGGCAAGACTGCCGGTTACGGCACGAAGGGCCAGACTTCACGAAGCGGTGGAAGCATTCCAGCATGGTTCGAAGGCGGGCAGACGCCGATCCATCGCCGCATTCCAAAGCTCCGCGGTTTCCGCAATGTGCTTCGTGTTGACGTAGCGGTTGTTAATGTGGGCCGAATTCAGCAGTGGATCGACGCCGGCCGTCTGAAGGGCGAGAGCCCCCTGAGCGTGAACGCCGATATCCTCGCCGCAGCGGGCCTCCTCAAGACTCGCGGGAAGCCGTTGAAGGTGCTCGGCACCGGTGAGATCTCTACGAAGATCTTGTTCGCGGCAGACGCCTTCACCGACAGCGCAGTCGCCAAGATTCGGGCTGCTGGTGGCGAAGTTACGGTGTACGAAAACGCTACGCCGGCTTCGGCAGCCCCTGTAGGAGTCAAGGCGGGGAAGAACCCACCAACTCCAGGGAAGAAGGCTCCAGCGAAGCGCGCCGCGAAGGCCGCAGAGACAGACGGAGCAGACGCCTAAGGATAGGTCGCAGGTACGCTCGCTGAGCGTGCGCAGAGCGGTGGAGGAGACGAACGATGATTGACACTCTTGTGAACGCGTTCCGAACCCCAGAGATTCGACGCAAGCTCTTCTTCGTCGCCGCCATGCTCGTTGTCTTCCGACTTCTGAGCCATGTCCCTGTGCCAGGGGCCGACCCGGCCGCGCTATCAGACTTCTTCAAGGACAACGCCCTCTTCGGACTCCTGGACCTCTTCTCCGGTGGCGGACTGGCGCGGTTCAGCGTCGTGGGCCTCGGTTTGAATCCATACATCAACGCCTCAATCATCATGCAGCTCATGAGCGGGGTTGTGCCGCGCCTCATCGAGCTCAGCCGTGAAGGTGAGTACGGCCGCAACAAGATCAATCAGTACACCCGCTATTTGACGGTGCCGCTCGCGGCGCTGCAGAGCTACGCATTCCTCGCCCTCCTGAACAGTCAAAACGTGCTCACGACACGATTTGACCTCGCGAGCCCGGAGACGCTCGTCCAGATTGTGATCCTCACGACCGGCTCTCTGCTCCTCATGTGGATCGGCGAGTTGGTCACTGAGCGAGGCATCGGCAATGGCATCAGCTTCATCATCTTCGCCGGCATCATCGGCCGCGTGCCGGGCGCGATCCAGGAGTTCTTCAGCGCGCCTGACATCGCCGTGCTTCTCGCGTTCGTGGTGGTCGGCGCGGCGGCCGTGGCCGCAATCATCTTGATCACCGAGGGACAGCGACGCATCCCGGTCGAGTATGCGAGCCGCGTCCGAGGCAATCGCGTCTATCAGGGTGGACGGACGTTCCTGCCACTGAAAGTGAATCAGGCAGGCGTGATTCCGATCATCTTCTCGATGAGCATCTTGCTCTTCCCGGCGCAAATCGCTGGATACTTCACCGCTTCAGAGGTGGATTGGGTCAAGGCGGGAGCACAGTGGATCGTCGACACCCTCGGCCCGCAGAACGAGTTGATCTATCTCCCGTTCTACTTCATCCTTACAGTCGCCTTCACGTACTTTTACACCGCCTTCACCTTCAAACCTGACGAGACGGCTGATCAGCTGCGCAAGAACGGCGGTTACATCCCAGGCATCCGCCCAGGCATGCCCACGCAGGAGTACCTGGGGAAGGTCGTCACACGTATCACCCTGCTCGGATCGCTCTTCTTGGGGCTCGTTGCAGTCTCGCCGTACGCGCTCGGGGCACTCTTCGGTGATCTCGGCGGACTTGGCGTGAGCTTGGGGGGCACCGGACTTCTCATCGCCGTGAGTGTGGTCGTTGAAACGATGAAACAGCTCGAGGCGCAGATGTTGATGCGCAATTACGAGGGCTTTATCAAGTGATCCTCGTCCTTCTCGGCGCCCCAGGCGCAGGGAAGGGGACGCAGGCGGAGGCACTCTCCGCAGCAACGGGGGCAGCCCATGTTGCCACTGGCGACCTCTTCCGTGCAGAGATCTCGGCCGGCTCGCCGTTAGGTGTTGCTGCGAAAGAGTTCATCGATGCTGGGCAGCTTGTTCCCGACGAGGTCACGATCAACATGATTCAGGCGAGACTGGCAAGGCCAGACGCTGCAACGAGAGTGATCCTCGACGGTTTTCCGCGCAACCCTGCGCAGGCAGCAGCCCTTGACGCAGCGTATGCGGCCAGCACGCGCGCAATTCGTGCGGTCCTCCTTAAGGTTGACCGTGCAGTGCTCCTAGAACGCCTCACGGCTCGACGCGTCTGCCCCTCGTGCGGACGCTCCTACCATCTTCTGAGCCGCCCACCGAAGAGCCCCGGGGTGTGCGACGTGTGTGCGACTACGCTGATCACCCGAAGCGACGATGCGCCAGAGACCGTGGCGGCGCGCCTGGCAAATCAACTTGCCGCACTTGATTCGGTGGTGGACCTGTACCGAGCAACGGGGCGCCTCGCTGTGGTGGATGGCGTGGGTCCGATTGATGAGGTCCAGGCTCGCCTGGCGGCGGCCGCTGCTGCTGCGGGGCTGACGGCCTAGCGATGGGCGCTATTTCCCGGAAGAGTCCAGCTGAGATCGCGCTGATGCGGCGCGCTGGTGCAATTGTCGACGAGATTCATCAGCTTGTGCGCGAGGCCGC
This sequence comes from uncultured Chloroflexota bacterium, assembly GCA_903851225.1. Taxonomy (GTDB): domain Bacteria; phylum Chloroflexota; class Limnocylindria; order Limnocylindrales; family Limnocylindraceae; genus Limnocylindrus. The sequence goes on along the minus strand of CAINNT010000203.1, from coordinate 2,480 downwards.
TGTTCCGGGTGCGAGCACCGCCGAGTTGGACGCAATTGCCGAGCGCTGCATCAAGCGTCACGGGGCGACATCGAACTTCAAGGGGTACCACGGCTTTCCGTCGGTCATCTGCATCTCCATCGACAACGAGGTCGTGCACGGAATTCCCGGCGACCGCGAGATCAAAGCGGGTGCCCTCGTCTCCATCGACGCGGGGGCCATCTGGGAAGGTTGGCACGCCGATGGGGCGCGGAGTTTCGTAGTCGGCGAAGGCTCAGCGGAGGCTGAGCGCCTTGTTGCGGTGACGCGAGAGGCCCTTGACGCGGGCATCGCAGCCGCTCGCCCTGGAGCCACGATCGAAGAGATCTCTGGGGCTGTGGAGGACGTTGCCCTGAGGGCCGGATATGGGATCGTGCGCCCTTACGTTGGACATGGCATCGGCCGTGCCATGCATGAGGCCCCCCAGGTGCCGAACTACCGCACAGGTCGTAAGAGCCTGACGTTGGCGGAGGGTCACTGCCTGGCCATTGAGCCGATGCTCACCCTGGGGGCACCAGAGGTAGGGGTCATGGACGACGAGTGGACGGTTGTAACAATTGATGGAAGCCTTGCGGCACACTGGGAGGACAGCATCGCCATCGTGGCGGGGGGCTCCACCATCTTGACGAGGGGGTCATGAGCGCCCCCCTCGTGCGTGGATCGTGGGGCTCTGCTATTGTCTCCCTTCGCGCGTCTGCGGACTCCGTAGTGCGCCGTCTCGGTCTTCCGAGACCCAGTAACGCGTTCTGATCGGGGGTTTGTTGGCGAAGAAAGATTCGATCGAAGTCGAGGGAACCGTAGTGGAGCCGCTGCCGAACACGTCGTTCGTGGTTGAGCTTGAAAACGGCCACCGGATTCGTGCCTACATCAGTGGAAAGCTTCGGACGAATTTCATCCGAATCCTTCCCGGTGATCGGGTGAAGGTCGAACTCTCGCCATACGATTTGACCCAGGGTCGGATCACCTACAGGTTGAAGTAGCAGTAGGAGCGGTGCGCCGCTCACAGCAGGAGAACTAGTGAAAGTTTCTGCGTCGGTCAAGGTTCGTTGCGACAAGTGCCTCGTGATCAAGAGGCACGGACGCGTCATGGTCATTTGCGAAAACCCGAAGCATAAGCAGCGACAGGGTTAGCTGATGGCACGTATCGCAGGCGTCGACATTCCGCGCGAGAAGCGTGTTGAGGTCGCTCTTACGTACATCTTCGGCATTGGCCTCACCACGAGCCAGAAGATCTTGGCGCAGACCTCCATTGACCCTGACACGCGCGTGCGCGATCTGACCGAAGACCAGGTCAACCGACTGCGCGAGGTGATCGACAAGGGCCGCAAGGTTGAAGGTGACCTGCGCCGTGAGATCGCCATGAACATCAAGCGACTCATTGAGGTCGGCACGTACCGCGGCACTCGACACCGCAAGAACCTTCCGTCGCGCGGACAGCGCACGAAGACAAATGCACGACAGCGCCGTGGCGCACGCAAGACCGTCGCCGGCAAGAAGATTGAGAAGAAGTAGGTAGAGAGATGGCTGAAGAGAAGAAGAAGCGCGCACCGAAGGTCCGACGCCGCGAGAAGAAGAATGTGCCGGTTGGGCATGCTCATATCGCCGCTTCGTTCAACAACACCCTCATCTCCATCACCGACCTCACCGGTGCGGTTCTCTCGTGGGGCTCGGGTGGTGTCGCCGGTTTCAAGGGCTCACGCAAGAGCACGCCGTACGCCGCATCGCTCGGAGCTGAGGCGGCTGCACGCAAAGCGATGGAGCACGGGCTTCGCTCAGTTGCCGTCTTCGTTAAAGGCCCAGGCGCCGGTCGCGAGCAGGCAATCCGTGGCCTTCAGACGGCAGGCCTTGATATCACCGCTATCACCGATGTGACGCCGCTGCCACACAATGGCTGCCGTCCTCCAAAGAAGCGCCGAGTCTAGGAGAGGTAGAGCATGGGTCGAGATACTGGAGCGGTCTGCCGTCAGTGCCGTCGAGAGGGGGCGAAGCTCTTCTTGAAGGGCGCACGCTGCTATACGAAGAAGTGCTCGTTCGAGAAGCGCCCAACTCCTCCAGGCATGCACATGATGCGCCGCCGCAAGGTTGGTGACTACGGCCTTCAGTTGCGTGAGAAGCAGAAGATGCGCCGCGTCTATCGCATCGGCGAGACACAATTCCGTCGCCTGTTTGAAGAGGCGGAGCGTGGAACCGACGTGACGGGTGAGAACCTCCTGCGACTCCTCGAGCTCCGATTCGACAACGTTGTCTACCGTCTTGGGCTCGCCACTTCGCGAGACCAGGCGCGCCAGTTGATCACGCACGGCCACCTCTCCATCAATGGGCAGGCGGTAAACATTCCGTCGTACTCATTGAAGCCGGGAGATGTGATCAGGGTCCGTGAAGGTCGGGCCGAGATCGCACCGTTCAGGGAGGCCGCCGCGTCCCTTGCAGGAAATGGCATGCAGGAGTGGCTCCGCGTGGAT
>CAINNT010000202.1 GCA_903851225.1 uncultured Chloroflexota bacterium | reverse complement strand
CGCCGTAGGCGATGCCCGCGGGTCGGCTTGGCGGATACTGAATCAGAATCGCGTACCGATCACGTACCAGGTGCGCAACAAGCGCAGCACCGTTGCCCAAGCGGGATAGAATCCCTGCCATGACACAGAAACATCAAGTGATCTTGGACTGCGATACGGGCACCGACGATGCGGTAGCCATCATGTTGGCAGCCCTTCACCCCAAGGTGGACCTCGTCGGCGTGACGACGGTGTTTGGCAACGCTCCGCTCAGCGCCACGACCATTAACACACTGTCAGTCCTTGATCTGATCGGGCGACCTGAGATACCGGTGCATGCAGGGATATCGCGGCCGTTGGTTCGAAAGGCGATGCCATCTGAGCGATTTTTCAAGACAGATTCGGTCGCGGACCCACACGGAACGTACCTCGACATTCCTCGTACGAGCAGAGAGCCGGCCTCAACCAAGGCGGTCGACTACCTGATTGAGACATATCGGTCAGCGACTCAACCGATCACGCTCATGCCAGTGGGCCCGCTCACCAACATTGCAGCTGCTGTGGCATTGGAGCCACGCTTCGCGGAGTGGGTGCCGCAGCTCATCATCATGGGCGGTGGGCACGAAGTCCCGAACATGACCGCATCGGCAGAGTTCAATATTTGGGCCGATCCAGATGCTGCAGCAAGCGTCTTTGAGGCTGGATTCCGCAACGTGCTCCTTGTCCCGCTCGACGCAACGCATAAGGCGCTGGTCACCGACAAGCAGTGCGCTGCGCTCGGTGCGCTCGGCACTCCGGCCGGCAAGGCGACGGAAACGTTCGTGACCCGGCGCATCAATAGCTATGAGGCGATGCAGAAGATGGACATCCCGAATTCAGCGCCGGTCCACGACGCGCTCTGCGTGGCGGCACTCGTGGAGCCAGACATCGTCACCACGAAGCGTTGCCACGTTGCTGTTGAAACGGCGGGGGCGCTCACCCTAGGTCGCACCGTTGTCGATACCCACCAGCGGAGCCGGCTTGAGCCGAATGCCGACGTTGCGCTCGACGCCAACGCCGACCGGTTCGTGGCGATGCTCCTGGAGGTTTTCGGCCAGCGATGAGCGGCCTCGACGAGGCGGCGCTCCCGGGCGAAGCGGGACCCAATGACCTCGATGCCACTGGCGAGGCGGCCCTCGACCAGGCGCTCCGCTCCGCCTGGATGCCCGTCTGCCAGAGTGCTGAACTGACCGACCGTCCCCTGCCAGTCCGACTCTTTGGCGAGTCGTTGGTGGTCGTCCGCCTTGGCGAGGCCGTTGCTGCCTTCCCCGACCTCTGCGTGCATCGCGGCACGGCACTCTCGCTCGGCTGGGTCGACCCAGGTACAAGCCCGGCCCCCGATGGGAGCCCCGCGACCGGAGAGGCCTGCCTCGTCTGCCCGTATCACGGCTGGAGTTACGGCCAGAGCGGCGAGGTGAAGCGCATCCCGGCAGTTCATGGGCGCGCGATCCCACGACGTGCGCGCATCGAACGGTATGCCGCAGTCGAGCACATCGGTCTGGTCTGGGTGCTGCTTGAGCCAGGCCCTGGCGGCTGGGAGCATCCGGCTCCGCTCTATCCGCTCCCTGAAGCTCCGTGGTGGGGGGATCCTTCGCTGCGCACCATTCCGATCACCACCTATGACTGGAAGTGCTCACCCGCGCGACGAATCGAGAACTTCATCGACTTCAGCCACTTCCCGTGGGTGCACGAGGGGATCCTTGGCGACCGAGCCAAGCCACTCAGCCCCGACCATGTGGTGGAGAGCAACGAGACCACGATCAGTTTCCAAATTGCACTCGAAGAGCCGCAAACCAGCGTGAAGGGGGATGCGGCGCCAGGCACCAAGGTGCAGCGCGATCCAACCACCTACACGGTGCATCTGCCGTACTCGGTGACCCTCGATCAGCAACTCCCAGAAGGGAATCGCTTCGTGCTCTTTATTGCCGCATCGCCACTCTCTGCAAAAGAGACGCGAACCTTCACATGGAATGCGCGCAGTTACCGACTAGATCCATCAAACGACACCGAACTTGCCGCGTTCCAGCGGCTCATTCTCGATCAAGATCGACCGATCACTGAATCACAGCGACCAGAAGAGCTGCCAATTGACCTGTCGGAGGAGCTGCACATCGCCGGGCCCGACCAGGCGTCAATCGAGTTTCGCCGGCATCTTGGCAGGGTTGCGGCGCGTCAGCGCGCCAAATAGGCAGCTACGACGAGGCGGGAGTCGCTTCAGCGTCGTTGACGCGCAGAATCCTCCAGGCAAACGGCACCGAACCAATGAGAATTACCCCAGACAGTACGAAGAGGGGTGGCGCGCCGAGTTCGCCGTAGAGCACTCCACCAACGATCGAGGCGATCGAAACAGCCAGGCCAAACGAAACCGCCTGGAAGAGCGCCTGCCCTGTTGCCTGCAGCGCGAGCGGCACGATGGCTCGAATCGTCAAGACACTCCCTAGTAACGTGCAGGCAAATCCAACACCACACAACCCACGAATGATGCCAAGGAACAGTGGCGATACGTCAAATGCGTACCCAAGGCTGCAGAGACCGAGTGCGATCAGGCCCACCGAATAGACTGCGCGCATGCCGAAGCGCATCGCAACCGCACCACCGATGAGAAAGAACGGGATCTCCACGCTGGCAGAGATTGTTGCGGCAAGCGTGACTGCAGAGGCATCACCGCCGACCTCTTGAATACGGAGTGATCCGTAGGCGTAAAAGAGCCCGGCGCCAAGGTTCATCAACAAGCTCAAGAGGAGAAACGGCAGCAGCCGTGGTGACTGAGCGAACGCCAGGCTCACGGTGCCGAATCGATCACGCCAATTGCCGGCGACAGCAATCTCAGCGTTCCCACCTGCTAGCTCACTTCGTTCAGCTTCCAGCTCCTCCTCGGTCGCAGCACTGCGTGGGCGATGTGTGATGCGCAAGCCGATCGTTCCGGCCAAGACGATGAGCGAGCCAATGGTGTACAGCGGTCCGATAAGCAGCACGCCACCAGCGACCACGGCGACGCCGCTTAGCAGGCTGCTCGCGGCATAGCTTCCGCTCGTCACGGCGCGCAGCGTGCCCCAGTTCCCCTTCACCTCGGCGAGGCGCTCCATGCCGATCGCATCAAGCAGCGGCACGATCCCCGCTCCGGCGAAGGCGGCGAGCATCGAGCCTGGGATGCCGGCAAAGGGACCAGCGGCAAAGGCGAAGACACCGATGGCAGTGGTCAGAATCGCCAAGCGGAACGCGGCGACGCGGCCAAGGGTGGCGTCGCCAAGGTGCCCCCAGATTGGCGCAGCCGTGAGCGCGAGGATCGAGTTGATCGCGCCGACGAGCCCGATCGCCTCGAACGAGACACCTCGATCTCGGAAGACGATCGAGCTAAATGGGAGATAGCAGGCCTGCATGATGCCAACCATCAGGTAGAGATACGAGGCGCGACGCATCCCGGGTCGGAGCAACATGAGGTTCATGTCGCTACATTACTGGCTCGCTGTCGCCTCCGCCCTGTGCGCCATCGTTGCGTTCGCGAACCAAGTTGACGAAGCGGGTTTGTTCTTTCAGGAAGTAGAGCTGACCGGCACCTGTTGGGCCGTTACGGTGCTTCGCGATGCTGAAGTCGATCGCCTCGCCCACAGCATCGCTCTCGTCGATACGATCCCCCTTGCGCCACAGGAAAATCACCACGTCGGCATCTTGTTCGATCGCCCCAGACTCTCGTAGGTCGGAGAGGCGTGGCTCTTTGGATTCACCACGCATCTCGGTTTGGCGTGAGAGCTGGCTGAGCGCCAACACCGGAATGCCAAGCTCTCGCGCTAGCGCCTTGAGGCCGCGCGAGATCTCAGAGACCTCTTGCACGCGGTTTGACTCACGCCCCGAAGAGCCAGGCTGCATCAGCTGCAGGTAGTCAACGATCAGCAGATCAAGCCCGTGCTCCATCTTTAGCCGTCGCGCCTTGGTGCGCAGCTCCATCACCGAAATGCTCGCGGTGTCGTCAATGAAGATCTTTGCGCGCGAGAGGCTCTCCATCGCATGGGCAATCTTCGGGAAATCCATCTCCCCCAAGAAGCCACTGCGCAACTTGAACGAATCGATCTTGGTGACACTTGAGAGCAAGCGCAACACGAGCTGCTCTTTGCTCATTTCGAGCGAGAAGACTCCCACGGATTTTCCTTCGCGTACCGCGGCATACTCGGCGATGTTCAGGGCCAACGATGTCTTGCCAACAGAGGGTCGTGCTGCCAGCACGATGAAATCTGACGCTTGCAGTCCTTGCGTCCTGCTGTCGATGTCGGTAAATCCGGTACGCAGGCCCATCAGCTGCCCGCGATTTTGATGCAGATGATCGAGTCGGTCATACGCCTGGCTGAGCAACGTCTCCAACGCAGTGAATCCTGAGATCGTTCGTCGCTCGCTGATGGCAAAGAGTTCTGATTCGGCGCGATCGATCGCCTCGATGGCATCGGCAGGATCTTCGTAGCCGATGGATGCAATGCGTCCGGCGGCGCTGATCAGTCCGCGCAGCACCGCTTTGCGCTCCACGATCTTTGCGTACTGCTTGGCATGAACCGCTGTCGGAGTTCGGTCGCAGAGGTCCGCAAGCGCGGCGCGTCCGCCGATCTCTTCGATCTGGCCGCGACGCTCAAGCTCTTCGGAGACGGTGAGGATGTCAATCGGCAGACGCTGCTCGTAGAGCGCGAGGACAGCCGCGTAGACCTTGCTGTTTGCCGGCTTGTAGAAGTCCGACGGCTTGAGCGTCTCAGAGACCTCCGTAATCGCGTCGCCATCGATCAAGATGGCGCCGAGCACGGACTCTTCGGCCTCGGAGGACTGTGGCGGGAGTTGGTTGGACATGCTCGTATTCTCTCAGCCGTGCCGTTGACGCTCTAGGTGGATGCCCACAAAACTGCCCCGATCTCTCCACGAAGAGGGGATCGGGCCCCTTCGGCTGTGGATAAGTCGGCGCCCGGCGCCGAGGCGGAAGCTAGTGAACTCGGCGGAGCACGCCGACGAGCACACCCTGCACGTTTACGGCGGGGTAGTACATCGGCTTGTACGCCTTGTTGGCGGGCTGTAGGCGAACGCGACCCGCCTCGCGGAAGAGCTGCTTCAGCGTGACCTCGTTCTCCTCGACTTGGGCGACCACGATGTCGCCATCCGCGGCGACCTTGCTCGGCTTGATCACCACGTAGTCACCGTCGGCGATCTGGGCGTCGATCATCGAGTCACCACGAATCTTCAGCAGGTAGGAGTCGGGGGTCGACATGAACTCGGGGACGGCGACGGTTTCGGAGCGCTCCTCATAGGCCTCGATCGGCCCACCGGCGGCGATCTGCCCCACCACGACGAGCTCACGGGCGGCCATCGGCAGGTTCGTCGTCTCGAGCTCGCTGTCGATCTCCAGGAGGGAGCGGCCGCGGGCGGTCAGGCGCACGGAGCGCGAGAGGCCGGCGCCACGCTCGATCAGCCCCTCCTGCTCGAGGGTCTCGAGGTGGTGATGGACTGCGGAGGGGGCGGCGAGGCCGACCAGGTCGGCGATCTCTCGCACGGTCGGCGGGGTGCCCGAACGGCGGATCCCCTCGGCGATCGCCTGGAGGATCCTCGTCTTGCGGTCTTGATCGTGTCGGGTCATAGGGGTATTAGAACGCCTGTTCGGAACTGTGTCAAGTGGGTGGCACAACTGCCCTGCTACTCCTCAACCTCGTCAAGGAGTCGCGCACGCGTAATCGCATCTTCACCGTACTTCCGGCGCATGGAGTCAGCGGCCGCGGTGATGGTGCGCTCACGTGCCTGCGCCGCTCCGTCAAAGAGTGCAAGTTGCTCCTCTTCGCCGAGGTCCGAAGTTGAGACGCCGATGAGTCGGTAAGCGCTGCCGCGCGCCGTCTTCTCAAGCAGCGTGCGCGCCGCCTCGAAGATCGGGCCTGCGAGATCCGACGGCTGAGCGAGTTTGACCTGTCGTGTCACGGTCTGGAATTCCGCATCCTTCAACTTGAGAGTGACGGTACGCGCAAGAAGGCTTTCGCTGCGCAGTGAGTACGCCACCGACTCAACGAGACCGAGGAGCAGTGTCTCCAGCGCCTCCGGATCGGCAATATCGTCGTCGAGTGTCATCTCGCGGCCGAGTGACTTGCGCTCGCCGCCATCATCCACGGGCGTTTCATCGATGCCGCGCGCGAGCAACTTCAGGTCTGGTCCGCGATCACCGAAGCGACGCAGTAGATGATCGTTGGGCGCGGCGGCGAGATCACCGCAGGTAAGAATCTCGAGTTCACGTAAGACACTTTGCGCAACGGGCCCAATACCAGGGATCACGCCAACCTTGCGTGGTGCAAGCCATGCCGCCTCAGTACCAGGTGCAACGATGGTCAGGCCATCTGGTTTCTCTGCACCCGATGCAATCTTTGCTACGAGCTTGCTTGTCGCACCGCCGACGCTGATCGTCAGGCCTGTCGCTGACCTGACGGCGGCGCGAATGCCGCGACCGGCATCCTCAAGTGAACCGTGCAACTGTTCGGTGCCATTGAGATCAAGGTATGCCTCGTCGACAGAGACCTGCTCAACGACAGGGCTCCAGCCGCCGAGTACTTCCATCACTTCGCGTGAGACTTCGCTGTAGCGATCGTGGCGCGGCGGAATAAGGATCAAGTTGGGGCAACGCGCGCGCGCAACGTGCACCGACGTTGCGGCGCGAACGCCGAACGCGCGCGCCTCATACGAGGCGGCGCAGATCACGCCACGAGATCCCTCGCCATAACCAACAGCTACGGGTTTACCGACGAGCGACGGGTTGTCGCGAATCTCGACCGACGCGAAGAACGCGTCAAGGTCGACGTGCAGAACGCGACGGGTCGTAATCAGCCCTTCGGCTCGACGACGACCGTCACCTCGGCGACGAGGTGTGCTGCAACCTTGATCTGCACCTTGTACGAGCCGAGCTGCTTGAGCGGCTCGTCGAGCATGACCTGGTGCTTCTCAACGCTGATGCCGCGGCGATCAAGCGCCTCAGCGATCTCCTTTGTGGTGATGGAGCCGAAGAGCTTGCCGCCCTCGCCCACCTTGACACCCATGGTCAGCGTGGTGGAACTGATTCGCTGGGCGAGGCCCTCTGCCTCTCCACGCAGGCGATCCTGCTTTGCGGCGCGCGAGGCGATCCCTGCGGCAACCTGCGCAGCAGCACCGCCAACGGCTGGGATTGCCAGGCCATTGGCGAAGAGGAAGTTCTTGGCGTAGCCCCCCAGCGACCTCTTTCTGGTCCCCGGCCTTGCCGAGCTTGGGCACATTGGCGGTCAAGATCACCTTCATCGGTTGGGCTCCTTCTTCTGCGGCTGGAGGGCTGGGCGCCCTCCGTTGGAGCACGATTCTCCCACAGGTCCCCCCCTTGACACAGAACGGATGTTCTATGACACTACGAACAGATGTTCTAACAGAGGCCCCCACGAGGGGAGGAGGTTCAGGATGGCAATGCAACCGATCAGCCCGGTCCCCGTCGCCGTGACGGCGCACTGGCGCACGGGAGCCCCGATCGCGGTCGCCTTCGAAGGGATCAGCCGTAAGGTGACCCAGGTGTTGGCCCTGCGCCGGGAATACGGCGTGTTCCGTGCCGACGAGGGTCCTCGTACCCTCTGGGAGATCGAGACCGAAGATGCCTCCCTTGTCTTGAGCTTCTCGCGACGTACTGGTGCCTGGACGATCCAGGCGTTTGACGATGAATGGGCGACGTTGCCGTTTGCGACGGGTATCCCAGAACTGGAGCCGGTGCTCGTTCACGCCTAGGCATCTGCCATG
>CAINNT010000201.1 GCA_903851225.1 uncultured Chloroflexota bacterium | reverse complement strand
TGAGGGTGTCGAGGTTCTGATCTCGGCAGCGGGCGAAGAACAGCTGCTCAAGGGATCATTTCTCATTGGTACGGACGGTGCCGACAGCGCCGTACGAAAGGCCGCGGCGATTCGGTTCGAGGGGTTCACCTATCCCGAAAAGTTTCTCGTCGCATCGACCGGTTTTCCGCTGGAGAGCAAGTTCGAACGCCTCTCGCCCGTCAATTACGTCTCTGATCCGGAAGAGTGGCTGGTACTACTGCGCACGCCGAGCCTGTGGCGAGTGTTAATCCCGACACCTCGCGACGTCGATGACGATCCGCGCTGGCTGTCGGATGCGTGGATTCAGCAGCGTTTGCATCACATGGCGCCCCACGACAGCGACTATGAGATCGTCCATCGTACGCTCTATCGTGTGCACCAGCGCGTCGCCACGACTTATCGACGTGCCAGGGTACTGCTGGCTGGCGATGCGGCCCATATCAACAATCCTCTCGGCGGTATGGGTATGAATGGCGGCATTCATGACGCTTGGAGCCTCGCGGAGGCACTGATTCGTATCAAGGAGGGAGGCGATCCCGACACGTTGCTTGATCGGTATGACCGACAACGTCGCGGTATCTGTCTGCGCTTTGTGCAAGAGCATACGATGAACAACAAGCGCCTGATGGAATCTCGTGACCCCGACATCCAACGTCAGCGTCAGGCCGAGCTGATGCGCGCGGCGGCAGACCCAGCGCTCGCACGCCAGTTTCTGCTCAAGACATCCATGATCCAAAGTTTGCGCGACGCGGCGCTCATCCACTAAGGGAAACCGTTATGGCACTGTCGTTCCTGCGACTCCAAAAGACCTGCGCCTTGTTTCTGCAATTACTGGGAGCGCTGACTATTTCGCTCAATGAGGCGATTGCTGCGGCTGCCAAGCGTGCCAAACTCACCGAAGGCAAATACGAGCTGGACTACCGCGAACCCAAGAAGAGTTTCGCGCAGGAGTTGCTGGCCAACTTCAAGGTCTGGGGAGCCGGCGTGATGATCCGGGCCTCCGGTGTCGACCCTGCGACGCTGGCGTTCGCGCAAGGCGTGCGGCGCGACTTCGGTCCGGTCGAACGTGAGGTTGCGCGCTTCAACCGACTGGCTGTGGCTGATCGTTTATACGCGCACTGCTTCTGCACGCCGTACTGAGTGGAGTCGGCTGAATGAGCACCACAGCCTCTCGGGCGAATCGGTTGTTCATCATGTTGGCGGGGTTTTTCCTCACCAATGCATTGATGGCCGAGTTCGTTGGCGTGAAGATTTTCTCGCTCGAGGACACGCTCGGCATCGCGCCGTTCGAATGGTCTCTGCTCGGCGTGTCGGGCACGCTGAACTTCACGGCCGGTGTCCTGCTCTGGCCGTTCGTATTCGTGATGACGGACATGATCAACGAGTACTACGGGCTGCGCGGTGTTCGCTTCATCTCTTGGACCGCAGTGCTGTTCATCTGCTATGCGTTCGCTGGAGCTTACCTTGCGATTGGCTTGGCGCCCGCAGGGTTCTGGATCGAGGCCAACCGTTCACTCGGCGTCCCCGACATCCAGTTCGCTTACGCGCAGGTCTTCGGCCAGGGTTTATGGATCATCGGTGGCTCGCTGATCGCCTTCCTCATCGGCCAGTTAGTCGACGTCACCGTGTTCCAGCGTATCCGTCGCCTCACCGGTGAAGGCCACATCTGGTTGCGGGCCACGGGTTCGACGGCGGTGTCTCAGTTGATCGACAGCTTCGTGGTGCTCTACGTGGCCTTCGTGC
>CAINNT010000200.1 GCA_903851225.1 uncultured Chloroflexota bacterium | reverse complement strand
CCGGATGCTCCAACACCAGCTTCCACGCGTGGAGCGCCTGCCGCGTAAAGTTGATCATCGAATCGACGGGCATCCCATCCCGATACATCCGCTCGCCGATCAGCGGATGATGGTGCAGCGCGGCCTGAATTCGAATCTGGTTCCGTTTGCCGGTGACGAGCCGAAACTCGAGGAGTGATGCCCGCTCAAACCGCTCCACGACCCGCCAGTGGAGCGTGGCCGGCTTCGCGACTCCTATCCGGTCAGGTTTATCGGTACTGGCCGGCTTCTGCCGCAATTCATCATGATCCCAGACCAGCATATCGTGCCAGCTGCCGGACTCCGCTGGCGGAACTCCACAGACGTAGGCCAGATAGACCCGCTCCGGTCGCCTTCGCTCGAACTGGTCTTTCAGGCTCGTCATCGCCGCCGGGGTCTTGGCGAAGACGACCAGTCCGGAGGTGTCACGATCAATGCGGTGGACAACCAGCAGGGTCACCTTACGCGCCGAGCGCAGGTGATTCTGAACCTGATCGAAGAGAGACGGCTCGCCTGGTTGGGAAGCCAGTGGCACCGTCAGCAGACCAGCTGGCTTGTTGATGACGATCAGCGCCTGGTCCTCGTAAATAATGTGCAGACCCGAGTCGTGTCGCTCGAAATAGCGCTTGGTCGCGCTCCCCGGCCGATCGTGCCAGACCCTGACCCGCTCGCCGGCGACGACCTTGCGCGAGCTGTCGTTGGTCCCCTGTTCTACGTCATTGACGTAGACCTTGCCGCGCTCGATCGCCTGCAACGCCTTCGAACGCGAACCTAGTCTCGCGGGCGCCGCGAGCCATTTGTCGAGCCGCTGCTCGCCGTCTTCCGCCAGAACCTTCCATTCCTCACCTTGCTTCATTGTCATAATGGTCGCATGATACATTCCGCGGCAGCATTACGAAACCACTATTCCGCCAATTAAGTCCCGAGGTAAAGATCCGAGGTCGTCGATGCGTTTTACCCTGATCGCTCTTCTCACGTTCTCTCTCTCCCTCGCCGCGCTGCCTGTTGCGCCCGGGGCGCAGCGCCCCCGACTGCTCGGCGTCGCCAGGTTAACCCTCCGCGCGGGTGATCCTGCGCGTTCGACTGCCTTCTACCGTGACCTGCTTGGATTCCAGGTGATCGGGACGAAAGGGCCATCCCGTCGGTTCCGTATCAACGATCGTCAGTCGGTCGAGCTTCTTCCCGGGCTCGATCCGACCGAGGATCGCCTGATCAGCGTCTCGCTCCAGACCGACCGGGTCGAGGCAATGCGCCGCTACCTTGGCGCCCAGGGATGGAAGGTCCCGGCGGCCGTCGCGGTCAATCAATGGGGCGAGCGGGTCATCCAGGTGGCCGATCCGGAGGGGCGCGGGCTTGAGTTCATCGAACTTCCGACGCCGAAGCCGCCGAAGGCGGCGCCCAGCCAGTCAGATCCCCGCCAGATCTCCAACCGGATAATGCACGCCGGGATCATTGTCACCAGGATCAACCCGGCGCTCGACTTCTATACCGGGAAACTTGCCCTCCGCGAATTCTGGCGCGGCAGCGGCCGAGACTCGAAATACCTCTCGTGGATCAACATGCGCTTGCCCGAGAGTGAGGACTATGTCGAGTTGATGCTCTATGGGGAAGATCCGCCGGGGGATCGGCGCGGCTCCGCCCACCACCTCTGTCTCGAAGTCCCGGACATCGAAGCGGCGCGAAAAGCGCTTGAGTCGAATCCGGGGTTTGGGAGCTATAAGCGACCAATCGAGATCCGGGTTGGCGTGAATCGCCGCCGCCAGCTCAACCT
>CAINNT010000199.1 GCA_903851225.1 uncultured Chloroflexota bacterium | reverse complement strand
CCTGTCCGGCGTAGCTCGGATCGGTGCAGATCTCTTGGTAGCCAGATTGACTGGTGTTCATCACGAGATCGCCTCCCGAGGCGATTGGTGCACCCCACGAGACACCGGGGAAGACGCTGCCATCTTCGAGGGTGAGGAGCGCCGGGCCATGGTCGCCAATGCGCGCGTCGACAACAGAGGCAGGCTCTGGGAGTGGGATAAGGGAGCGGCGATAGGGTGCGAGGCTTCGAACTGCGCGCTCGTGCACCTGTACTCCTCTCCGGCCTCACAGGGCCATCTGCGATCTCTCTGGATCGTCACGAAAGGAACACCAGTTTTCACTGGTGAGCCGGGTGGGATTCGAACCCACGACCTAGTGATTAAGAGTCACTTGCTCTACCGCTGAGCTACCGGCCCACGCGGAAGGATAGAGGAGCGGGGCGGAGCGTGCTACGGGGCTACCGGTGCGCGGCGGTCCCCTCGGTCACTAGCGCGTCGAGCACTGCGGAGAGTCGAGCGGCGAGCGCCGCATGGCCGGCCGCATTCGGGTGAAACGGGATCTCGCCGTCCCTCCCCCACTGGTACGGCTCGGGGTCGCAGAGGCGGTGGCCGAGGAAGGCATCGGCAAGGTCGGCAATGCGCAATCGCGGGTCGTTGACGGTGGCGACGGCGCCACGGACGCGGTTGGCAATATCGGTGCCCCACTCAGCAAGCACCGCGAGGTCGGCATCAGAGATGCTGTCGCCTGGAGCGCGGAGGGCGGAGCATGCGTCGAGTCCGGGGGTGCCCGCCGCAGGGAGCGAGTCGGCATACATGACCACGATGACAACAGCGTTCGGCGCTTTGGCGAGCACCGTGCGGTAGAGGCGCACCAGGCTGCCGCTCAGCGCTGCCGCCTGAGGCTTCATGCGCTCCCCTGCGGTGATGCACGCCGCCGCATCTTCGGTGCGGCACGCGGCGAAGACCTCGGAGAAACCGGCGTCGTTCCCACCGATGCCGAGCATGACGATGTCGGTCTCTTCACTCAGTGCCTGCACCTGCAGGATCTCCCCTACGCGCATCCGCCGATCGATCAGATCGGCGACAACGGCGCCGCTGCACGAGACATGGGTCAACGAGAGGCGCATGTTGGCTGGCATCAGAAGGCGTGGCCACGCTGGGCCTCTCGCACAGACACTCGGCGCACCCAGGACCTGCAACGTGCCACGATCAAACGGGAGCGCCGCCGACGCGTAACTATCACCCAGCACCACGAGGTTCAGCCCTGGCAGCGATGGATCGCTCGGGCCAACCTGCAGTGGCGCCGGGATCGCCGCGTCAAGGCGCAGCGCTGGTCCACCAACACCGCCGAGCGCTGCAACGATCAGTCCGGCCAGTGCGCCGGCGACCAGGCCCTTACGCATCTGGTGACTCGGTAATCCCAAAGAGGGCGGCGAGCGAGCCAGTCAACGACTGCGTTCCAGCAACGATCTGCTCGGCGCGAGTTGCGAGTGCGCCGCTTGCCGTGGCTTCACGCACCTGTGCGTCAACGTGCGATTCGGCAGCGGCCACAAGGTGTGCCTCAACGCGGCGAGTCCGGCCGCGCGCGCCGCGACTCGCACCTTTCTCATCAATGGTGGCCAAGAGTTCGCCGATCCCCGCGCCAGCAGTGGCAGAGACGAGGGCAAGCTCTGGCGCGCCGGCGCCGAGGGCAAGCCCGCTGCGCAGGCGATCAAAGGCCCCCTGCGCGCCAGGTCGATCAGATTTGTTCACGACCACGATGTCGGCGACCTCCAGGATCCCTGCCTTCATCGCCTGCACCTCATCGCCCCCCTCGGGACCTTCGACCACGAGCAGCACATCGGCAAGCCGCGCGATGCCGATCTCGGCCTGTCCGGCACCAACGGTCTCCACAAAGATCAGATCGAACCCAGCCGCCTCAACCAGGATCGTTGCCGCGGCGGCGACATGCGCGAGCGATCGGCCGCTGCCGCGCGTGGCAATCGAGCGCGTGAAACGACCGTCGTCGTCGGGATGCTCGTCAATGCGCACGCGATCACCGAGGAGAGCGCCACCACTCTCGTGTGAACTGGGATCAATCGCCAAGATAGCGACACGACGACCAGCAGCTCGCGCCACATCCGCCAAGGCGGCGGCGAGCGAACTCTTCCCCGCCCCAGGTGCACCGGTGAGCCCCACGACAAGGGCATTGCGCGCTTCGGCCACCGAAACGGCGAGTGCGGCTTGGATACGTTGATTCGCTGCTGGGCCTGGGCGCTCTACGGCGCTGATCCCCTGCGCCAGCTCGCGGCGCGCCGCGAGGTGCTTAGCGTCGGCGGGCATTCGCGCGTAGGAAGGTGGCAACCTCGGCGATCGTTGTCCCTGGGCCGAAAATTCCAGCGATGCCGGCCTGCTCCAGTGCTGGACGGTCAGCCTCGGGGATGATGCCACCTGCAACGACCAGCACGTCGCCCGCACCAGAGGCGCGAAGGCTCGATACCAACTTTGGCAGCAGGGTCGCGTGAGCACCCGAAAGAATCGAGCAGCCGACAACATCGACATCCTCTTCAATCGCTGCAGCAACGATCGCATCAACGGTGCGACGCAGCCCGGTGTAGATCACCTCGAAGCCTTCGTCGCGCAGTCCGCGTGCCAACACCTTGGCGCCGCGGTCGTGACCGTCAAGGCCGGGCTTGGCTATGAGCACACGAATCGGCGTGGTTCGCTCAGCCATTAAGTCCCTCGCGTCGCGCCACTCCGCGATCGTGCGCGCGCGACAGCGCCTCGCGCAACGCTGCGTCAGTGCGCAAGGATCCGCGCATCGCTTCGGTGGTCATCACGACGCCAGGCTGGCGGGCGCCACGCGCTGCGAGGCAGAGGTGCTCCGCACTCACCAGCACGCCAACGCCGGCTGGCGCGAGCGCGTCGTTCAGCGCATCGGCGACCTGTGCGGTGAGGCGCTCCTGCACCTGCAATCGTCGCGCGACGGCATCAACAAGGCGTGGGATCTTCGAGAGGCCAACGATGCGGCCGCTCGGCACGTAGCCAACGGTCGCCACGCCCGGGAACGGGAGGAGGTGGTGTTCGCAGAGCGCGTGGAATGGGATCCCCTCCACGATGACGAGATCTCCTGCTGGCGCACCCGCGGGCTCCTCGAAGACGGTGCCGAGAATATCGTACGGGTCGCTGGCATAACCGCTGGTGAGCTCAAGCATGGCGCGCGCGACGCGGCCTGGGGTATCGATGAGTCCGTCGCGCGTTGGGTCCTCGCCGATAGCGCGCAGGATGGACTCGGCCGCCTCAGCGATCCGGGCCTCGGCGTCTGTAGTGGGCACGATTGCCCGCGCTGTTTCGTTCTTTGCCTGCATTCCCTCATCCTACCCGCCCCGTCGTAGGATCTCCCCGTGGCACAGCAGGACGAGTGGAGGCGCGTGGAGCAGTTCGCCGAGGAGGCGCTGCGTGGACTGCCCGAACCCCTGCACTCCGCTGCCCAGGAACTCCTTGTCACGGTGAGCCACGAGCGTGACGCTGACCTGTACGGCGAGTTCTATGGACTGCCGAGGGGCACCGAAAGCGGCCTCGGCGAGCCGCCGCCCGAGGTCATCATCTACGCCGCGACGCTCCTCGCCGACTTCCCCGATGCCGAAGATTTGCGACGGGAAGTGCGCCGAACGCTCATCCATGAAATCGGGCACTACCTCGGGTTGAGCGAGGAGGATCTGCACGCCCGCGGGCTCGAGTAGGTTCGCCGCCGCTCGCTATGATGGAGGCCACGGCGGAGAAAACATTCCGCCAGAAGTAGAGCGCAGGGGGAGCCATGGCGGAGATCAAGCACACCAGCGATGCAGCGTTTCAGAAGGACGTGATGGAGGCGGGTCGCCCGGTGATCGTCGACTTCTGGGCGCCATGGTGTGGTCCGTGCAAGCTCGTTGCCCCTGAGCTCGAGAAGCTGGCCGCGCAGTACGACGGCAAGGTAGACATCGTGAAGGTGAATGTCGACGAAAACCCAGCCCTGCAGCAGGCCTTCAACATCATGTCGATCCCAACGATCGCCTACTTCAAGGGAGCCGGTGCCCAGCCCGTTGGCGCCGTCGGCTTCCAAACTGCAGAGCAGCTAGAGGCGCGCTTCTCGCTGAAGGAGCTCGCCTAACCTAACGGCGCAGCAACGGCCGCTCGGCCTTAACTCTTGCTGCGCCCCTTCAGTGCCCGTGCGATCCGCGCGACGATGCCAACCAAGATCACTCCGTAGACCAGGAGAGCAAACGTCCACTTAATGGATGAGGCCGTTGACGCAAACTGAGCGGTCGTCGAGGAGATCGTGCCGTCGGCAAGGTACTGACTCGCGAGGCCAGATACGCCAACGTTCTCCAGCCAATCAAAAAGAACCTGACCAAATGGCAGCAGATTCAACATCCCGACCTTCTGCGAATATGGCGCAAGCAACACAGACGCCCAGACCACATACATCACTCCATAGATCACGCCATAGAGCGTGTCCCACACCTGATTGAAGGTGATGTAGGCGGCAATCTGCTCAGCAGTGCGTTCCGCAAAGAAGGCAAGTATTTCTGCCTGACCAAAACCCAATGAGGTTCCAAGCGACCTAATAGTGCTGCTGGCAACTTCGAACGCCTTCCCCTGTCCGCTGAGAACGAGCAGCGTATAGCCGACGAAGATGGTGGTGGCCATCAGCGCGGTAACCAGGGTTGACTTCGCGTAGAAAAACTCCGACGCGCGACGTAGTGGTCCAGACTTGCTCGACATCGTTGTATTGACCTCCCTTACTCTCTTACTTCAACGCTGCCGCGTATGCGGCGAGGCGGTCGGCAATCAGCGCATTAGAAATATCTGAGGCGAGGAGCGCGCGCACGCGATTCGCTTCGCCCGTGTCGAAGAGGGTGATCACCTGGCGGTGATCACCGTTGATCAGCGTGAACTGCTTCCCCGGCCAGTCACCCACCTTGATATCAACGATCTTCAGCCCTTGCGTCTTGCGTCCACCGCGCGCACCGCGCTCAAAGGCGTAGGCGAGGTTGTCGAGGGTTAGTCCGTTCGCTGCATAGACGACGAGCGAATAGCCCGTCTTGTCGGGGAGTTCGAAGATGGCCCCGGCTGAGCGCAACTCGCGAATCCCCGCACCCCAGAGCGGGCCGAGGCGCAACTGGGAGCACTCTCGCCCGGAATCGACCGTGATCGGGGTAGCGTCCCATTCCGCCACAGGGAGAGCCGCCTCGAGTGCCAGGTCAAAGCCTGCGGCGCGCTGCTGGTCGATTGTCTCGTTGCACGGCAGTGAACCGTCGGGGGGCGTTGCCGGCGTGCAGGCGCCCGCTGCGACCGCGAGAAGGAGTGCCGCAATAGGCGTTCGCATGAGACTCAGTATGGCGACTACTCCAGCTCTCTGTTCGGATCGAAGAGCGGCGCGGTTG
>CAINNT010000198.1 GCA_903851225.1 uncultured Chloroflexota bacterium | reverse complement strand
CTGCGCGGCAAGCAGCAGGCCAGCAGCTGCGTAGAGGAGGATTGCGAGCCAACCGCCGCCTCGAACGCCAAAACGTGTTCCTACCGTCGAAATTCCGCTCCGACGATCGGCCTCAACATCTTGAAGCGCTCCAACCACGTGGCTCGCCATGTTCCAGAAGAAGAACGCCAAGAGCGGTGCGATCCACGCAGACTCAAACACACCACCGAGGGCGAGCCCAGCGACTGCGGGAATCACGAAATGTGTAGCCGATATGACGGAATCAAGTATCGGCACAGCACGAGCGCGAACCAACCAAGGTGCGCTGTACGCCGTGGCAAATACGATGCCAATTACCGCTGCAACAGGAGCAGTGAGAGTGCCAGTCAGCACGAACAGCGCACTTGTGCTGGCTGCAACGACTAAAAGATGCCGCAGTGTTGGCAGATCACCATCGCGTAGCATGGCGCCCTCAGCGCCACCTTTCCGCGGGTTCCTACGATCCGTCTGCAGGTCATACAGATCATTGATGCCGTAGAGATAAAGGTTGTAGGCAACCCCCCACCAGAGAAGCAACGGCAAGAACCATGCGCCGACGGCCTCCCCCGCTCCCGCAGCAAGAGCGCCGCCGACAAACGGGAGAGCGGTGTTGATCCACGACACCGGACGTGTGGCCAACAGGAGTCGCCACCAACGGCCCTTGGAGGCCTGCGCTGCCACAGTGAGCTGCACGGCAATCAGCGCAAATGCAGCGGCGTAGAGAAGGTCCTCAATTGGGGCATAGCCTACTGTCACACCCGATCGTGGTCCGCTGGAATAGTGAAAGAGCCCTGCGGCGCACATGATGTTGTCAAAGACCACCGTCAACGCGAGGAAGATCGCCACACTCCAGCGGCTCGCCGCGTTGCGGGCCAGGAGCGGTGCGGTAAGCACCAGTGCCCCTGTGGCGAGCCCTCCCATGGCCGCAGTGTATTCACCGCCAATCTTGACCACAGTTGCCCCGCTGACAACAGCGACGCCAGAGAGGATTGCCGCTCCGAAACGGCGCGCAGAGAAATCTCTATTGCTATCCACAGGCTCAATCGGACGGACGCCCATCAACACTACTACCAAGGCGGCGAGTGCAGCCAAGAGTGCGACCTCTTCGATTGGCAGCCCTGCATTGAGCGCTCCGCGGCCAGGTAGCATCAAGAGCGTGGATGAGAGAGGTGTTGCAAACCAACCACGCCAAATGCCGATAGCATCGATGAGCAGGAAGCCCACGGTCATCAGTACCGTCACCGGGATGAGTACCTGTCGTGTCACGGGGAGAGAGAATCGTTTGACCAGGCCGCGTACCCCGATCGCGGAGAGGGCGATGCAGACGAGATAGATGGCGCCGATCATCGCGATCGCGCTGTTATGCGGTAGGCAGCGAACGAGAGAGACGCGAGGGTGACGCAGAAGAGGAGCGCCGCAAGCGTCCAAAACGTTTCGGGATATAGCTGAACAAGTTTGTCCGTCGCCGGATTGAAGGTCCACGTGCCCGCAGCAAAAAAGAGTCCGTGGAAGAACGAGAATGTCGCATCAAACGCAAGGGCGAATGCGACTGCGGCCAGCAGCGATCCACCGACGATGAGAGCCGCCCCGTCGCGAATCGCCACCCGGAGCCACGTACGGCGACGAGTCCGAGCGAGAGCCAAGAGGATCAGCCCGCCGAGCCCAGCTATCAGAACAGCTCGCAGCAGCGCGCCGACGTCGGCGAGGTGAGAGCGCTCTCCCGCCGAAAGGAGCGGGGCACCGTCGAGTTCGACCCCAAAGGAGCCGGTGGTAAGGAGATCACCAACCAGGGCATCGGAGAGGGATGCTGCGACCTGTGGCTCGACCCCGAGCACGGTGTGTGCACCACTGGCCGACAAGAGGAGATGAACGACTGGCGGGGTGAGGAAGATTGCCGTTGTCGCACCGATTGTGAGGGCTGCGGCTGCGACTGCCAGCAGCGACCGCCGCAAGAGGCGGCGGAGGAGGCTCACGCGTCTACGAGGACCTGCCCCTGCTCCCACCACGAACGGAGGGAGAGCGGGTCAGGGAGCGGAAGGCCGAGTGTCTGTGCGGTCGAGATGACCCCAGCCTGGAAGAACTCCCATGGAGCCGCCGCGAGGGCTTCGATGCCGCCAAATCCCGCTTGGGCGAGGAGCTCATGCTCAGCGGGCCCGAGAAAGGCGAGGTTGAGGAGGAGTGCCTCATCGCGCCACTCCGCAACGTCGGCCGTGGTGGCATCCGTCTGGTCTGCCAAGGTCTGGCGGCGGGTCGGGGTCTCGGTGCGCTCGAGCAGCAGGCCGGTGGTGAAGATCCCCTGCGCCTCAAGGCGCGCACGGTGGACCGGCTCGATACGGGTGAGCTCTGTTATCGCAGGCATGTCCCCTCCTTTTCCTCTCCCGCGCAGCCTAGCGCCTCCCGCGGGCGCGTGGAGACGATCAATTGTTACAGAAACGTGTAACAGTTGCGTAGTATTGAGGAATCGCAATCTCCGCCCCGAAATTTGCGATACTGCACCACAGCGATCCGAAGAGGTCGCAGAAGCACATAAGGGAGGTCCATTGATGAGTGCAGCAGATGCCTATCAGTTGGTCTACAACTTCATGTCCCTCGCCATTGCGGCGATGGGCGCAAGCTTCTTCTTCTTCGTTTCCGTACGCGGGAGCTTGAAGGAGGGGAACCGGATGGCGGTAACGCTCTCAGCCGTAGTTGTGCTGATCGCGTTCTACCACTACGTCCGAATCTTCGACTCGTGGGTGGCCTTCGGCACCACGGGCGCCCCGTTCAACGAGGCGTATCGATACGTGGACTGGCTCCTGACGGTGCCACTCCTCGTTGCTGAGCTCGTGCTCGTGCTCAAGCTTGACAAGAAGCTTGAGAGCACGCTCATCAAGCGCAACGTGTTCTACGCGTTCGCCATGATCGCAACGGGCTACGTTGGCGAGATGACCGAGATCACGTCGGTTGACTTGGCTTCACCGCGCACCATCTGGGGCGCGATCAGCTCAGTCTTCTTCGTCTTGATCCTCCGCGACCTGTTCGGCGGCATCGATGCCTCGATCAAGAAGCAGAGCAAGGACATCCAGGGGATCTTCAAGATCCTTCGCGTCGTGCTCATCGCGACGTGGGGTGTCTACCCAATCGCCTACCTCCTTCCAGCTGTTGCCGGCAACCTTGGCCTTACGGCCCAGGACGGCCTCGTGCTGAAGCAGGTCGGATATACGATTGCCGACATCCTGGCCAAGCCGGGCTACGGTCTCCTCATCTGGAAGATCGCGACCCTGAAGAACGGCGCTTCGAAGTAATCCCCTTCCGACGGGAAACCGTCGGGTTCGGATACAAGAGAAGGCCCGGGG
>CAINNT010000197.1 GCA_903851225.1 uncultured Chloroflexota bacterium | reverse complement strand
CGCATCTCTACGCCGGCTACGAGGTTCCGCCGTACTACGACAGCCTGCTCGCCAAGTTGATCGTGTGGGGGAACACGCGCGACGAGGCGATCGCTCGCTCGCGCGCCGCACTGCGCGAGGTAGAGATTGATGGCGTAGCGACGACGCGCGACTTCTTCCTTGGCCTCTTGGAGACACCGTCGTTCCTGAGCGGCACCGCCACCACCGGCATGCTTGATGCGATCGGCACCGCCGACATCTTGGCCGCCGCGCCGAAGGCCCGCGCATGACCGCACCACTGCTCGACAAGGCCGGCATCGAGGCGCTGATCCCGCATCGCGCGCCGTTCTTGCTGCTCGATCGCATCGTTTCGGAAGACCGCGCCACACAAACGCTGATCGCCGAGCTCGATGTGCGGGCCGACGCCTTCTGGACCCCTGGTCACTTCCCAGGGATGCCGATCATGCCCGGCGTTCTGCAGGTCGAGGCGCTCGCCCAGGCCATGGGTGTCTACGTTGCGCGCACCGAAGGGTTCGGCAATCGGCTCGGTGTCTTCGCCAAGATCGAGGAGTGCCGCTTCACCCGCATGGTCGTTCCAGGTGAAACGCTGCGCCTTGAGATTCAAATGCAGAAGCTCGGCTCTCGCATGGGCACCGCGAAGGGCATCGCGAGCGTCGATGGCGCCGTCGCCTGTACCGTCACGATTACGTTTGTGATTCCACCCGAGTCGGCGCTGCCGCGTCCGGCCGGTTCAGCCGAATAGCGAAGGGATAGAAATGAAGCGCGTCGTCGTACTTTCAGACATTCACGGCAACCTCGCCGCACTCGAGGCGGTCGTCGCGCGCCTGCCGGCCCTAAAGCCCGATCAGGTGGCGATCCTTGGCGATCACGCCCTCTTCGGGCCGCAGCCTTCGGAAACGATCGACCTGATTCAGCAACTTCAGAGGAAGGGTGCACTGGTGACGGCAGGCACGGGCGACATCGCTGTCTCTGACCTTGACTACGCCGCCTCATTCCCCAGTCTCGCCGGTGGCCTCCCGCCAGGATTGAAGGCGGCCGTGGAGTGGACATCGGATGCGTTAGATGACGATCGCATTGAGTGGCTCCGATCGCTGCCAAGTGAGCGCCGTATCCGCTACGGCGAGATTGCGATGACCTTCTGTCACGCCTCGCCCGGCTCGCGCACGATTCCGCTGAGTGCCGACCTTGATCCGTCGACCACGCTGGAGCTGCTCGGCCAGACCGACTCGCGCGTGGTGTGCGTGGGCTTCACCCACACCGCACGTGTCAAGGACTACGGCTGGAAGGTGCTCGTCGACGCAGGCTCCGTTGGCATGCCGTACGACGGTGATGCCACCGCCGCCTTCACCGTGGTCGACATTGACCCTGAGGCGAAGACGATCACCGCCGAGGTGTATCGCGCCAGCTACGACACCGAGAGGGTGGCCGATGCGATCAGCGCGCGCGGCCTCACCGGCGACACGTATCGCGCGGCAACGATTCGCACCGGGAAGCTGGTGCGATGAGCAACGAACAGCGCGTTGTCGTCACCGGCATGGGGGCGGTCTCACCGCTCGGCCGTGGCGTCGCCGCGCTCTGGGACGGTCTGCTCGCCGGTCGCTCCGGTGTTCGCGCGCTGCACGGCCTTGACCTATCGGGCCAAGAGGTCGACTTCGGCGGGCAGGCGATCGACTTCGATCCTTCGGATGTTCTCGAGCCAAAGCAGATCAAGCGTCTCGATCGCTTCACGCACTTTGCCATTGCCGCCGCCGCTGAGGCCCTCGCCTCCGCCGGGCTGCCGCCGCGATTCGAATCAGGCGAATCGTCCGAGGCTGTCGCGACGATCATCGGGTCGGGGCTTGGTGGCGCAACCACCCTCTTTGAGCAGGCCGCCGTCTTCGCTGAGCGCGGCGCCGGTCGCATCTCACCCTTCTTGGTTCCGGCAGCCATCGGCAACATGGCTTCGGGCGAAGTTGCGATTCACGTTGGCGCACAGGGTCCGTCGTTTGGTGCGGTAAGCGCCTGCGCCACCGCCGGTCACGCCATTGGTGAGGCGTACGAGATGATTCGTCGCGGCGACGCCACGATGGCACTCGCCGGCGGCACCGAGGCGGCGCTCCACCCTGTGGTGATTGCTGGCTTCAACAATATGCGTGCGCTTTCGCGCAGCGGTGCATCTTCGACGGGTGGCAACCCCGCCGCTGCCTCACGACCATTTGACAGCGGTCGCGATGGATTCGTGATGGCCGAAGGGGCGGGCATCCTGTTGCTGGAGCGACTCGATCATGCGCTTGCCCGCGGTGCAACGCCGCTCGCCGAGATCGTTGGTTACGGCGCGACCGCCGACGCGCTGCACATCACCCTGCCAGCACCGGGCGGCTCCGGTGCCGTGCGTGCCGCGCGTCGTGCGCTCGCCAAGGCGGGTCGCACCGGTGCCGAGATTGATCACGTCAACGCGCACGCCACCTCTACCCCAGAGGGCGACAAGGCAGAGCTTGACGCGATCCGCACGATTCTCGGTCATGGATCGCGCGCGAGCATCACCGCCACCAAGAGCGCCATCGGTCACACCCTTGGCGCCGCGGGCGGGCTCGGCGCTATCGCCACGATCAGCGCGATGCGCGACGGGCGGGTGCATCCAACGTTGAACCTCACCGCGCCTGATCCAGCCACCGCCGGGCTGAACATCGTCACCGATGCGCCTGCGGCGCAGCAGGTGAAACTGGCCTTGGTGAACGCGTTCGGCTTCGGCGGCCAGAACTCGGCACTCCTCTTTGCGAAGTGGGAGGGGGAGTAGTGGCCGAGAAGCGTCGCGTTCGACTGCAGAAGAGCGCACGCCGCGCCCTCGAGGCGGCGCGCGATGCGGCACGTCGCGCGCGCGGCAACGCACCCGAGGTTGTGCCACCAAGCGGGGTTACGCCGCCCTCGACCCCGGCCATCGAGCGACTCGCGCCGCGAAACCCAGCACGTCTCATCGAGAGTGCGCTGCCACCAGCAGTCTCGTCGCCGGCGCAGAGCACGCCACCTCGCCCACGCAAGGGGGAGAGCCGAACGAGCGCACGCCTACAGGCGAACATGCCACTCACCACCGATGACGCCGCGCTCATCGAGATTGTCGACCGCCTCGCCGTGGTCGCCGACGGAAGCGGCCTCGCTGAGGTTGAGCTCGCCGCCGACGGCACGCGCGTGGTGGTGCGCAGCCGCAGTGCCGTGCAGGGGAGCCACGTGACGATTACGGGAGCCGCCCCCGCTTCGCAAGGCACCGCCAGCGCGGCACCGGTGCCGCTGCCAACCGCTACGAAGCCAGCGGCCGCGGCGCAAACGAGTGCACCGGCACCGAGTGGGCTCGTCGTGAACGCCCCGCTCACCGGCATCTTCTATGCCGCTCCATCGCCAGGGGCGCCAGCGCTCGTCTCGGTCGGATCGATCGTGGCAGTAGGTCAGCCCATCGGCCTCATCGAAGCGATGAAGCTCTTCAACGAGATCAAGAGCGACAAGGCGGGCCGCGTGGTGCGCATCATTGCGCAGAACGGACAACTCGTGAAGGCGAAGTCGCCGATCATCGAGGTGGAGCCGACATGAGCGGTCCGTTGACCGACGGCGACGCGACGCGCATCGGTGGCGAGTCGGGACTAGCGGCACTGCCGAATCGCACCACCCATATCGTTGGCTGGGGGCACGAGGTTCCGAAGGCTCTCCTCACCAACGCCGATCTTGAGCAGATCGTCGAGACGAGTGACGAGTGGATCGGCACGCGGACCGGCATTCGCGAGCGCCATATCGCGGGAGACGGCGAAACAACGGCCTCGATGGGGGCGATCGCTGCCGCTCGCGCGCTCGCGGTTGCTGGCGTGACTGCCGACTCCGTCGACGTGATCGTTGTGGCCACCCTTACCCCCGATCATCCGATGCCGAGCACCGCCGTGCTGATCAAGGAGGCGATCGGCAGCCATCGCGCCGCCGCATTTGATTTGTCGGCCGCCTGCTCGGGCTTCGCCTACGCCTACGCCGTTGCACATGGCTTCCTCGCCGCGGGCCTTGGCCAGCGTGCGCTCGTGATCGGCGCGGAGTCGCTCTCGCGCATCGTCGATTGGAGCGATCGTTCCACCTGCGTGCTCTTTGGCGACGGTGCTGGTGCGATCGTGCTCGACGCGATCGATCTGCACGACGATCAGAATATCGCCACACGTCCGGGCACCCTGAGCTTTGAACTCTCGGCCGACCCTTCGGGCGCATTCGCACTGTGGATTCCTGGCGGCTCGGGCGCCGACGCCGATCCGCTGATCAAGATGGATGGCGCGAAGACGTATGTGTACGCCACGCGCACCATGGCGGCGGTCGCTACGGCGGCCATCGAGCGCGCCGGCCTCACCGTCTCCGAGGTAGACCTTGTGATCCCGCACCAGGCAAACCTGCGCATCATCGAACACGTCTCCAAGGCGATCGCATTCCCCATGGAGAAGATCTTCGTCAACCTTGATCGCTACGGAAACACCTCGGCGGCGAGCATTCCGATCGCGCTCTCCGAAGCTGTGGCTGCAGGCCGGCTGAAGCCTGGCGATGTCTTCTGCACGGTGGCCTTCGGTGGCGGCTACACCTCGGGGTCCTTTGTCACGCGCTGGGACGCGGATCCCGCCAACGGCGCGCGCGCTGCGGCGGTGGACCCGAGCACGATCAAGATCAAGCGACCGGTGGGGGGAGCGAAGGCGGCCGAGGTGCCAGCGGCGCTCAAAGACCTGTTAGGCGCAAAACGCCGGTAAGCGCAACACTACGCACGACAGCACACAGAGAGGGGGTTCCATGTTTGAGCTCAACGGATACGCCGCCATCGTCACCGGTGGAGCCCGCGGCATCGGCCGTGCGATCGCCGTCGCCCTCGCCGATGCGGGCGCCGACGTGCTGTTCACCTACAAAGGGAACACCGCCGCCGCCGATGCCGTGGTGACTGAGATCACCGCGAAGGGTCGCAAGGCGGTGGCGATGCAGGCTGACGCCGCCGATCCCGAATCTGCCGCCACCGTGGTCGCGAAGGCGATCGAGGCATTCGGCAAGGTGGACCTGCTCGTCAACAACGCGGGCATCACCCGCGACACGCTCATCTTGCGCATGACGCCAGAGCAGTGGCGCGAGGTGATCGACACGAATCTCTCCGGCGCCTTCTACATGACGAAGGCGGCGGTGAAGGAGATGCTGCGCGCCAAGAGCGGGCGCATCGTCAACATCACGAGTGTGTCGGGCCAGGCGGGGAACGCCGGCCAGGCGAACTACAGCTCAGCGAAGGCCGGCATGATCGGCCTCACCAAGGCAACGGCGCGCGAAGTCGCCAGCCGCGGTATCACGGTGAATGCGGTGGCGCCAGGATTCATCGTGACGGAACTCACCGCCGACCTTCCTGAGGCGATCAAGGAGGGTGTGAAGAGTGCGACGCCACTCGGCCGCTTCGGCGAGCCGAACGAGATCGCCGCGGCGGTGATCTACCTCGCGTCGCGTGAGGCCTCGTACGTCACCGGGCAGGTGCTCGGCGTCGACGGTGGCCTGGTGATGATGTAGTGATTCGCACCGCCCGCCCGTACGCCCTCGCGGTCGCCCTGCTGGCGACGATCTTCACGGCAACCGCCATCTGGGCGAGCACGCCGCCGGCGGCTGCCACGGCAACGCCAACCAACATCCTTGGCACCGACGGTCGCTACACCCTTCTCTTCCTCGGCAGCGACAAGCGTTGCGCCGGCGCGCTGCGCGACAAGACCGCGGAGCGCTGTGGCGAAGGGGTGCTGGGTGCAACTGACTGGACTTGGTCCCCTGCGAACGACAAGGCGGCGGGGGTGCCACGAGACCAGCTCGGCTCCGAGCGAACCGACGTGATCATGCTCCTTACCGTCGACCCGTTCAGCGGCCAAACTGCCGCGTACAGCATTCCGCGTGATCTGTACGGCTTCCCGCTGAAGCCCGCGCTCGCGAAATCGTTCTGCCGCACCGGCTCAAAGATCTTCACCGACAAGATCAACGCGATGATCGTTCGGGCGCAACAGTGTGCGCGCTCCAACATGACGGCAACTCAGCGCGCGGCATGGGACAAGAAGCTTGCCTGGGAGCGAAGCATCGTGGCCGCAGATCTTATGACGCAGAATCTTGCCTGGGGCCTCGGCATCGAGATTGACGACTGGACGCTCACGACCTTCGGCACCTCGGACATCATGGGCGCCGTCCTCGATCGCATTGCCCCCGCCGAAACCATCGTGCACCTGAACGAGAAGACGCGATTTGCCGCATGCCGCTCCAACACGCTGCGCAAGATCTCGGGAAGCGGGTCGACCTATCTGGATCGAAACCTCGCCTCAAACGCGATGTATGGCGACCTGCTCTTCTTGCGGCCGGGTCGTGCCGACAACTACCCGAGCAGCAAGGTGATCGGCTGGAGCTACGCCAATTGCAAGGAGCCAAGCACGACGAAGACGATTCGCACCACCAGCCCCTACTTCGTTGAGGGTTCGTGCGACATCACGATCCCACTGAGCGCAGCTACAAATGAGAGTTGTGCCTTCCGCGTTCCGAGCACCTTGTGGACGGGGTTCGGTCGGGCACGAAAGTACGACGACGTCGGACCGCGGTCGCTGCGCCATCAGCGGCTTGTGGCCGGCATCACGTTGCGCGTCCTCGAGGCGAATCGCTTCCGTGCCGCCACCCTCGCCTCGATGATGAACTTGCGTTGGTACAAGATGGGACCACCACTGGTTCGAGGCACCATCACCACAGCTAACGTCGAGGCGATCTTCAATGTGGTCGCATTCGCGAAGCCCGCCCTTGACCTGGGCCCTGATGTTGCGGGTGGCTGGAAGTCACTGCTGATGACGGGCGGCACCGACAGCGCGAAGAAGTGTGCACTCGCTGGCGCAAAGATGCGCTTTGCCCCTACAGCGGCGACCCTCACGTCAACGATGAATTGCACCAAGGCGTGGCTGGCTCCCTACTTTGGGCCCGTTGCAGATCACCTCAACGAGGGGCCACCGGTCGCGCCGTAGCGCGGCGCGGTTCGCCTAGGCGGCGAGCCCGAGGATATTGACGAGAACGATCCCGACGTTCAGCACGGCGAGGATCGCCACAGAACCCCAGCCCACCAGGCGCAACCAGCGTGGCGAGACATGCTCGCCGAGGAGCGACTTGCTGCTCGTGAGCTTGACGATGAACGCCAGCACAATCGGCAAGAAGAGCCCCTGCAGGTACTGGCTGCTGATGATCGCGCCGATCGGATTGAGCCCAGGGATCATCACCACGATGGCACCGATGGCCAAGATTGCGGTGAAGATTCCGTAGAAGATCGGCGCTTCGCTCAGACGCTTGTCGACCCCCGACTCAAAGCCGAACGCCTCGGCGAGGGCGAAGGCGGTGGTGAGCGGCATGATCGCCATCGCCAACAGGCT
>CAINNT010000196.1 GCA_903851225.1 uncultured Chloroflexota bacterium | reverse complement strand
CCATCGACGAGCAGTTTCGCGCCCTCGCGCACGCCGCTCTCGATGTAGCCGCAGATGCGGTCGAGGGCCTGCCCGGTGACGATGGGGCCCATCTCCGCGTCCGACTCCATGCCGTTCTTCACGACGAGCTGCCGGGCGCGCTCGGTGAGCTTGGGCATGACGCGGTCCGCCGCGTTCCCCACGAAGACCGCCACCGAGATGGCCATGCAGCGTTCACCGGCGCTGCCGTAAGCCGCACCGATCAGCGCGTCGACGACCTGGTCGACGTCCGCATCGGGCATGACGACCATGTGGTTCTTGGCGCCGCCGAGGGCCTGCACGCGCTTGCCACTCTTTGCAGCAGTTTCGTAGACGATGCGCGCCACGCGCTCCGAGCCAACGAAGCTGACCGCGTCGACCCCTGGGTTTGTGATCAGCCCGGTGACGGTCTCTACGGCACCGTGAACCATGCCCACCACACCGGCCGGAATGCCCGCCTCCTCGCAGATCTCCATGATGCGTTGTGACGAGAGTGGCGTGCGCTCGGACGGCTTAAGGATGAACGTGTTTCCACAGGCGATTGCGAGCGGCAGCATCCACATCGGCACCATGAAGGGGAAGTTGAAGGGGGTGATGCCGGCGACGACGCCAACAGGGAAGCGAACCATTTCGGAGTCGATCCCGCGCGAGACCTGGTCGAGATTCTGGCCCATCAAGAGGGTGGGAGCACCGCAAGCAAAGTCAACGACCTCAATGCCGCGGCGAACCTCGCCGGTCGAATCGCTCAGCACCTTTCCGTTCTCGGTGGTGACGAGCTTCGCCAGCGCTTCACGATTGTCGAGCATCGCCTCACGCAACCTGAAGAGGTAGCCGGCGCGTTCTGGC
Organism: uncultured Chloroflexota bacterium; assembly: GCA_903851225.1. Classification (GTDB taxonomy): domain Bacteria; phylum Chloroflexota; class Limnocylindria; order Limnocylindrales; family Limnocylindraceae; genus Limnocylindrus. The sequence goes on along the minus strand of CAINNT010000196.1, from coordinate 1,062 downwards.
GGTGGCATCTCGCCCCACTCGTGTGCCGCCGCCCGCGCCGCATCTACGGCGGCCTGCACGTCGGCAGCGTTGGAGAGCGGCACGTAGGCGAGGGGCTCCTCTGTTGCCGGGTTTGGCACAACCAGCCGCTCGCTCGAAGAGGATGCGATCCACTGCCCGTTGACGAAGTTCTTCAGGGTGGCTGGGGCACTCTGTGCGGCCAGGCTTTCAGCAGTTGTTGTCATGGCGAGATTCTCGCCGATCCGCGCCCCGAGTGCGGCGCATAGCGTGAATGTCTCGCGCCACGCACCACGAGAAGGGGGGTATCCTCAGCGGCACCAGGGCGCACCAGCGCCCCACCACAGGGAGGGATCATGAGCGCAGCCAAGCGAACTCCACTGAGTGGGCCAGAGATGGTCGCCCTCTCCAAGCGGCACACCATGACGGAATGGTCTGCGCAGGCTGCAGCGAACCCGATCCCGATCGCGCGTGCCAAGGGCTCCTGGTTCTGGACTCCCGAAGAGGAGCGGTTCCTCGACTTCAACAGCCAGCTGATGTGCACCAACATCGGGCACGGCGATGAGCGTGTGCTGAAGGCGATAGCCGATCAGGCGACGACGCTCGCCTACGCCAACCCCTTCATGGCAACGGAGCCACGTGCCCGTTTGGGTGCGAAGCTTGCCGAAATCTGTCCCGGTGACATCGACGCCTTCTTCTTCACGAACGGCGGCGCCGAGGCGGTGGAGAATGCATTCCGAATCGCGCGCCTCTACACAGGCCGACACAAGATCGCCGCACGCTATCGTTCGTACCACGGCGGAACCTCGGGGGCACTCAGCGCCACGGGCGACCCGCGACGCTGGTTCGCCGAGCCGGGCATGCCGGGCATCTTCCGCATCCCGGACTTCCACGAGTATGGGGCCGCTGAACCACGGCCGGTCGCTGAGGTGCTTGCGGAGACGGAGAAGATCATTCGCTTCGAGGGGCCACAAACCGTAGCAGCGATGATCGTCGAGTCTGTTGTGGGGACCAATGGAATCCTGATCCCACCCCCCGGCTATATGCAGGGGCTACGCGACATCT
>CAINNT010000195.1 GCA_903851225.1 uncultured Chloroflexota bacterium | reverse complement strand
CTGCTGTCGAATGGCCTCGCGGCTGCAGTGACAGGCGCCAAGCCGCGTTCGTGTTGGCTCGACCTCGCTTCCGCGCCTTCGAGCGTCGCGCTCGATGCGTGGCGCGCGATCCCGCGCGAGTTCGATTGGCCTGGTTACGCCGCGCCGCGCGAGCGCAATGCCGAGCAATTGTTTCCGATCGCGTTGGGACAGCTCGTGGATGTGATCGTCGTGCTGGAGTCGGTCGGTCCGGCGCGGTGGCTCGTGCCGGACTAGCCGGTGGTTTTCGCGATTTCCGCGGGGGTCACTGCAAGCGATGGGGGAGAGTGAGTTCAACGCGGCCGGGAGGTTCGGTCGGTTGGCCTAGATGATCGCGGATCTTGAGCACGAAGGCGGGGGCCGCGCTCGTCAAGGGCAGGTGAGCACATCGACGGCGAAGACGCCGTGCAAGCGCACGGCCCAGCGGCGCGCCTAGCTCAGGTTGCCGCCGAGCCGAGCGTCCTGTCCTAGCTGCCGATCTTCGCCATTCGTGCAGTGCAGGGACGCAGTCCAACAGAGCACAGGCGCACGCTCAGCTCCGCCTACTGGCGATAGTTGTCCACCACGCGATAGCGTTTCGCCACCAGATGGAATGCCAGCGCCGCGACCAGCGCGAACACGGCGAAGAAGAACATCTGGAACGCGATCGAGCTCATGCCCGACTGCTCGATCGCTCCCAGCACCGTGTCGTTCTTCACGCCGACATTCACGATCAGCACCCAAAGGTTGCCGACCGTCACCGCCAGGCTCCAGAAGCTCATGATCACGCCCTTCATCGAGGACGGCGCCTGACTGTAGGCGAACTCCAGCCCGGTCGCCGACAGCAGCACCTCGCCCGCCGTCAGCAGGATGTAGGGCAACACTTGCCAGGCGATCGAAATCGCCTCCCCGCCGTCGATCACGAGCTGCATCGCTCCCACGACGACCCAGGACGCGCCCGCCAGCGCCATGCCGAGCGCCATGCGTCCCAACTGGCTGGGCTCCTTGCCGCGCCGACGCAGCCAGGGGTACACGACGAAGTTGTTGAACGGGATGATCAGCATCACGAGCGCCGGGTTGAGCGCCTGCATCTGCGCGGGGCTGAACCAGCTTGGCTTGGTCATCGCATCCGCCTGAAACACCCAGGTCGAGGCCTTCTGATCAAAGAGGGACCAGAAGGGCGTCACGAGCGCAAAGATCACCAGCACCCGCAGCACCGAGCGCACGCCGTCGACGGCTTCGTCCGGATGCTTGCCGCGTGCGTTCTCCAGCTCGATCCAGGCACCCATTCCCACGCCGAAGAGCACGAGCACGAGCGCCAGGCACAGCGCGATCACGATCTTCCAGCCCAGCACCCAGATCATCGCCACAGAGCTCAGCGCGAGCACGCAGCCCGTGATGGCGAGCGCGAGGCCCCTCGTCATGCCCTCGCGCGGCGCAAGCGCCGTGCGGATGACGTTGGCAAACGAATGCGGGTCCGGCGGCGCCGGCGGGACCTTCACATAGCGCTTCCTCCCCGCCCAGAAGAACACGGTGGCGAGCAGCATCAGCACGCCTGGGATGCCGAAGGCGACCGAAGCGGCGGGCCAGCCCCACCATTGCGCGGGGCCCGCGCCCTCGAGCAGCTTGGGCATGAACAGCGAGGCAAAAAAGGACCCGAAGTTGATGATCCAGTAGAAGGCGTCAAACGCGATCTTCGCGAGCTGCTTGTTCGACTGATCGAACTGATCGCCCATGAAGGTCGAAACCAGCGGCTTGATGCCCCCTGAACCGAGCGCGATCAGGAAGAGGCCCGTGTAGAAGCCGGTCGGCTCCTTTTCGTAGATCGCCAGCAGGGCGTGGCCGATGCAGTACACCACCGAGACCCACAGGATCGTGAGGTACTTGCCGAAGAAGCGGTCCGAGATCCAGCCGCCGAGCAACGGGAAGAAGTACACGCCTGCGACGAAGACGTGGAAGATCTCCTTGGCCTCGCTCTGGGCTTCGGCCGCGGGCAGCGTCGCGAAGAACGTCGAGGCCAGAAAGATCGTCAGGATGTTGCGCATCCCGTAGAAGCTGAAGCGCTCGCAGCCCTCGTTCGCGATGATGAACGGGATCTGCCTCGGCATGCGGGGGGGTGCGGAGCTCATCGGGGAATACTGTACCGGAGCAGGCGCACCCACTGCGGCCCGTCCCGTTTACGAACCGTGCTCGCCCAGGGTGAGACTCGCCTCAGGGCAACCAGCTTACCCGCAGCGCGCTGCTCCAATTGAGGTTCGAAGGAGTGCAGAAGGAAGCCTCGTCCCGGAACAACACCTGATAGAGGCGCACCGCGCCGCTCAAGGGGATGGCGCCGCGCAACGTGATGCTGGGATCCACGCCGCTCGGGAAGAGGGCAACCCCACCCGTCGAACCGCCGCTCGTGGTGGTCTTGACGCCGAGGCGGATGGTCGATCCCGACACGCAGCTCACACCATCGCCGAAGACGACACCGGCGCCGCCGCCCAAGGCAGTGGTCCCCTGCAGGAACATGGCCGTGACGCCGATCGGCGCGCTGGTGAGAGACAACACGAAGGAATCGCTCGTGGTGGAAGCGGCGCCGAGTCCACTGAGCACGGCTCCGAACGGGCTGAAGGAATTGCCGCAACCGCGGCCGGGGGCACCGTCGTTGCTGCAGGGGCAAGCAACGCCGCTGCCATCGCCAGCACAGAATGTCGTCCACGCGCCGCCTTGCTGGGGTTCGTAGAAAACGCCCAGGATGTCGCCCTGACTCGAAGAGGTCGCGCGATTCTCCCATGCGCAAAGGCTGCGTCCGGGCGCGCCACCCGAAGAATAACGCGAGGCAATTCTCGCCGTCCGATCCAAGCCGGAGGTCAGTGAGCCAAGATTTTTCGACGGTTCAGCAAGGACCAGTTGGTCGTCGACGATTCCGAAAGCGACCACGTGCGGCGAATTGGGCGAGTCACTGCTGTAGGTCAGGAGGAAACGATCCCCGTCCACATCAAGGCTCGTGACCGCGCTGGGGTTGCCGACTCGGGGCTCCAAGTCTCGCAAGAGCACCGCGGGCGAAGGCGCGCTGCCAAGGCGCTGCAAACGCAAGACGATCTCATTGACGATGGGAGGGGTGACGGAAGAACTTACGACGCGTGCTGCCAACACGCGGTTGTCGGAGATCGAACGGGGTGGAGAGACGAGTACGTTGAAGGTCGAGAGCGGAGCAGTGCTACCCCCAAGAGGCAAGGAGATGACGCCCACACTGGCTCCAGCGAAATCGATGCAACGCGTTCTAGCGAAGGAGTCCAGATTGGGGCACAACAGGCATCTTTCTATCCATGTGACCGTCCAGAAGCTGCCGCTGTTGCTGGGGCTCAAGTCGATCGGACCCGAAACATCCAAGCCGGGGGCGTTCTCAATAAGTGTTACCGGGCCCGACTGCACGAAGCTCCCATCGGAGAGCAGATTGCGGTACACGATGCTCGTCAGGATGTCTTTTCTTTCCCAAGCCACGAGGAAGCTGGAAAGCCCAGACGGATAGGGATCCCCTGCGCAAGCCGAGCGCACGTGGTTGAACGCTGAGTCGCTGATGGTCGTGACCGGTCCCCACGCCAACCCGGAAGAGTTGGCGAGGCGGCCCTTGATCTGATACGTCGTGGCTGGCGCGGGGTTCGACACGTCCGCGACGACAAGCCAGGTGTCGCTGGCGTTGAGGTTGGCGGTCGTTGGATTCACCCACGAGTCGGGGCTGTTGTCCACGTAGTTTCCGTTCAGGATTGCGCCTGAGGCGCTGAGCTGCATCGAGAAGACGTCGTCGTCGGCCCCGCTGAACTGGTCGGCGTACGCGAGCAACCAGGTATCCGTGGTTGCGTCATGAACGGGCTGCGGATTGAAGTTGTTGAAACCTGATGCGTCGATCGTAAGCACGGTCCCCACGATGGGGTCGACAACGAGCGGCAATTGAGCCTCGGCTACAAACTCGGCGGGCACGACGATGACAATCTCGTCGCCGACCAGCTCGGTCGACAGCGCGAGTTTTCTGCCGGCGGCGTCCAGCGCGGTGGCACGGCCGTAGTGCACACCCCCTCGTTCGTTCGACCACAGAAAGCCGTCATCCTCGACTGATGGCTCAAGCTCGCTCGACCAGGAGATGGAGAGCACGAGCTCGCCTCGGTTGGGCAACTCGGCGAAGTGGAAGCTTTGCTCGGCCTGCGTCTGGTCGTAGGTCCAGCGCTCGAAGAACGACCCGCGATCGAGATCGAGCGAGAGACCATGCTCCTTGACCTGCAGCCCGGCAACATCGAGTGCCTCGTCTCCGACCACGCACGAGCGCACATCGAACGCGAGCGGGTAGTTCCGCGGCGCGTCGGAGCCGAGATAGGGGATGTACTGCGCGCCAGCGGTCGACACCGAGGACTTGTAGGTCGCCCCGCGGATCCACAAGTCACCGTGCTCGTCCGCCAGGAAATGCAGGGGACGCTCCCCTGCAGGCTGGGGCATTCCGATCGGTGCGACTTGGCGAGCGAAGATGCTCGTGCAGACGAACAGGGAGGCGATGAAGGTGAGGGCGGCTGTGAGGCGCATGGTGAGGTGTGACCCGTGCGGGCGAGTCGTTGGTGGTGCCGTGGAGGGGTTCAGCGATGAAGACCAAGAGCGGAGGGGGCCGGGGAGCAAGTCCCTCGGATTCCGTACTTGCCGACACGGATATCCAAATTCGCCGAGCATCGCGGATCCGTCAAGTGGACTTCTCGGCAATGCGCTGGTCCGCGGCGGGAAGCGCCGCGGTTGAAACAGCCCGCATCTCAGGTCATCCGCTTTTTCTGCAGATTCACCGAAGCTTTATCTCTGGGTGCCCTTTCCACGCTCAGGAGCCATCCCAGGCCCATTCCAGCCGCCGAGCAACGGGAAGAAGTACACGCCGGCGACGAAGACG
>CAINNT010000194.1 GCA_903851225.1 uncultured Chloroflexota bacterium | reverse complement strand
TTACTCCCAACCACGTTGCCAGAGTGCTGCCGATACTGAATCGTGGGTGTAGACGAATACACCACTCGCCCGTGGGCGGAAACAATGAGGTACATCCACCAGTCGTGCATGCGAACCCGGGTCGGCCGACCCGCGGCACCTAGTCTGGCCGCCGCATCATTGAAAGCGGCTGAACAACCGACGACGATGTTTTCCACGACCGCGTTTTCGAACGACGGGGAACCAGCGAGGGAAGAAAGTCCGAAGGGGTTGCCCTGGTCGTCAATAAGCTCTTGCCGAGAGTGAAACAGTACTGGCTGATCGATTCGCACGACGGATTCGTGCGCGAGTTTGAGCTTGTTCGGCAACCACACGTCATCCTGATCTGCGAAGTGATACGAGGTGTGCTTGCCCGCAGCCGCCCTCAGAATCGAGAGGAAACTCCCGCCGGGGCCCATGCGGTCGATTGAATGCAGCTCGACGAGACGGTTCCGCGGCACCTGTGAGCGCACGATGTGGTGGGTTCCATCCGCCGATCCATCATCCCGCCAATAGAGCAACCAAGATTCGTGGGTCTGGCGACGCAGACTCGCCAAGAGCTGCGGCAGGAAAGCGGAGCCGTTGAATGTGGACAGCAAGATTGCGCAATCGGCGGGTTCAGACGGCTGCCACGAGACACCACTACGTTCGGGCAAAGTGAATTCGTCAAGTTGAGTCATCGAGGGCTGGCTCCAGGCCGTTGCGTCGCAACCGAATGAGGGCACAGTGAAGCCCGAGCAACGAGGTACCAGTGTGGCGAGCGGCGAACCAACTGTGACATGCTGCGCACGATCAGCCAGGCGCGGTTGGCGAGCCGTTGAGCTACGGGCTCACTTGAGTAGTAGTCGCGTTCGCTTGCGAGAATATTCTCCGCTCGCCAAGCCGGGAGACGTGCCCAAGTGCTGACGCTGAGCCGGTGGTTCACACAAACGGGCACACGCGTGATTGTTCCACCTGCCTCGCGAATCCATCGGAAAACCCAGTGATCGAGGTAGTCAAGCCACAAGTGCGCAGGTGGAAGCGGCATGAGCTCCAATTGACTGACTCGCAGAAGCGATCCAGAGAGGACTGCTGTAGTTGGCCGTGAGTCAGTCGACCTGCAGGGGCGTATTCGCCCCCAGCGTTCTCGACACGGAGAAACAGCACTCGTACCGTCGACTACGTCTGGTACCAGCGCAGCGGCTCGCGCCGTCTCATGCCGCGCCGCCAGCATCGAAGGTACGAAGCCACTGGGTGGGGTCGTGTCTTGGTCCAACATGAGTATCCAATCGCAGCGGTGCTCTATTGCTAGGCCAATCGCGCGCATCAGCGCCGCCCGTGTCCCCCCATTTTCAGGATCGTGCTCGAGCCAGATCTGACGCGACAAAGTCCCGTTGGCTTGTAGTGGAGCCGGAGAGTTGTCGAAGAGCAAGATGCCTGCGAGGTCAACTTCAGCAACGTTGCGCTGGGTTTCCGTGCAGCGCGAGATCAACTGCACGTAGTGCGCAACATCACGTTGCGGCTTGTAGAGTGTTACGGCAGCGAGAACTCTTGACGGGATGACCGGCGCGTCACATCGCATGGGCAGCTCAAAAACCTACCATGTTCGGTTGTTGACCAAGGTCATTGGCAACTCCAACGCAGGCGCCGCGTCCAGCCCCTTCTAGTTCGTGCGACACCTGCGCCCGACTATTTGATGGTACGGCGCAGGAGGGGCAGTCAGCAAGGTGTCAATCTGATTGGGCTCGCCGTCGGGCAAGGGAGTAGGTAACAAGATATCGCTCGGCCTGCGAAGCTTGGCCCATGATGCTGCGTGCTGTGGTAGCAATTCGATTGCGGGTTGATTGTTCGGGGCGGCCGGCTCTGACCCTGTCTGGCAACTCTTCTGGTCGTATCAGGTTCGAAAGTCGCTGACCAATGTCGTTGACCTGCTCGACAGCGCTGCCTGTAACTACATGGAGGCCCGACATGCTGTACTCGGCAAACTTGATCGGTGAGGCAACCCAGTTGATCGGGGAAGATTCACGCAGAAGAAAGGCGAAGTCCGCGATACAC
>CAINNT010000193.1 GCA_903851225.1 uncultured Chloroflexota bacterium | reverse complement strand
GCTCGTGCGCGCACGGCGTCTGCGGCTCCGATGCGCTGCTGATCAACGGGCGCAACCGCCTTGCGTGCAAACTTCGAGTGGAGCAACTCGGCAGGACCATCACCGTCGCGCCGCTCCCTGGGCTCCCGATCGTCAAAGACCTCGTGGTCGACATGGACGGATTCTTTGAGAAGTACCGTTCCGTGCAGCCGTACCTTGTAGCGTCGCCGGTTGAAGGGAGCGGGGAGCGACTTCAGAGCGCAGAGCAACGCGAACGTTTCGACGACACAACGAAGTGCATTCTCTGCGCCGCTTGCACCACCTCCTGCCCAAGTTTCTGGGCCGAACCTGAATACGTCGGCCCAGCGGCAATCGTGAACGCTCACCGATTTATCTTCGATTCACGCGACGAGAACGCAGAGGCACGACTCGACATCCTTTCGGATGAGGATGGAGTCTGGCGCTGCCGCACGACCTTCAACTGCGTCGAGGCGTGCCCACGCGGCATCAACATCACCAAGGCGATCCTCGAGGTCTCCTCTGCCATCAATACGCGGGAATAGCCTTGCCGCCTCGCGCGTACATCATTCGCACCGACGGAGCATGTCGGGGGAACCCTGGGCCAGCATCAATCGGCGTCGCACTATACGACGCCGCACTTCCTGGATCTGACCAGCCTGACGCCATACCTGTCGCGTCGATCTCGGCTGCAATCGGCACGACGACGAACAACGTTGCAGAGTGGCGGGCAGTGGTAGCGGCGATTGACTTTGCGGCCGAACTCGGAGCGCGGGAGATCGACCTGCTGCTTGATAGCAAGCTCGTGGTAGAGCAGTTGCAAGGGCGATGGCGAGTGCGCGACCCAAAGCTCGCTCCGCTTTGCGATGATGCGCTCAAAGGGCTGACGCGTTTTGCGCACTGGAGCGCGCGCCATGTACCGCGCGAACAGAACGGACAGGCCGACGCGCTGGCAAATGAGGCGCTTGACCGCGCCCTTCGCGGCGGCCCCGCATGGGTTGCGCGTCGACCACAAGACGTCGGACCCGCTGCAGCAGCCCGCGCTGGTGGTCCGAAAGGGGTAGCGACTGCGGCAACGCGCATCACAGTGCTTGGCTCCGGCGCGAGCCGTGGTGTTCCGCGTGTCGGATGTCGTTGCGGCGTTTGCCTCTCGCGAGACCAGCGCAATCATCGGTTGCGCAGCTCGGTGCTCGTTGAATGGTTGGACGGTGTCACGGAGCGGGGAGTGATCATCGATCCAGGGATGGACTTGCGCCAGCAGGCGCTGCGCCACGGCGTGAGGCGATTGGATGGCGCGCTGGTTACGCACATCCATGTCGACCATACTGGCGGCATTGATGAGTTGCGCGCATATACCGACGCGCAAGATACCGTTCTGCCGATTGGGGCAGGCGAGGCCACGGCGGATGAACTGCGCAAGCGCTGGGAGTACGCCGTGGATGGGCGCACAGCCCCCGGCGCCGGGATTCCCGCCCTTGAGCTTGTCGCTTCGGATTCTGAGATCACCATCGCTGGCCGTTCGTTCCAAGCCATTCCGATCGTGCATGGCAAGCGCCCAGCGCATGGTTGGCGAAGTGGGGGATTCGCCTACCTCACCGATGTCAGCTCGGTTCCGGGTGCATCGCGCGATCTCCTCGGTGACCTCGACCTGCTGATCGTCTCGGCGCTGCGCGACCTGCCGCACCCAACGCACCAGACGGTGGATGAGGCGCTGGAGTTGATTCGGGCGGTAGCGCCTCGTCGAGCGCTGCTCACGCACCTTGATCACGACCTTGACTTCGAGGATCTTGCGGCGCGACTTCCCAGGGGGGTTGCCCCCGCCTTCGACGGGCTCGTCGTAGAGGTGCCGGCGCGCTAGACTGCCGATCCGGCGAGATGGCCGGACGGCCGCGTCGCCCTTTCGGGGGCGTCGAGGAAAGTCCGGGCTCCGAGGTGCAAGGCAGCGGGTAACGCCCGTCCGCCGCAAGGCGCGGACTAGTGCCACAGAGACGAGTCCGCCGCAGAGCTCCGGCTCAGCGGCGGGGTGAAACGCGGCAAACTCTGCCTGGAGCAAGGTCGAATAGGGAGGCATTCCAGTCGCTTGCGGCTGGACCGGCGCACCGCCGGGACCTCCGGGTTGACCGCTAGAGCCCCCGAGCAATCGGGGGTCGAGATGGATGGCCGTCCCCTCGCAAGGGGGACAGAACCCGGCTTACAGGCCATCTCGCCGGACTCCTTCCCGTGCTCGATTCGTGCTCGGGTGCCCCAAAAACCTGTCTCCCCATCCCTGCCGCGGCACCCCCTTGACAGGGGCGCGTGGTGGGGGCAAGATGCACCTAAGTGGTTCCAAGTGGGGGAAGGTGGGGTAACACCTCCCAGAGGAGCCGCGGCGGAGGGTGTACTGGTGTTTACCGGCGAATATCGTCATGCCATTGATGGGAAGGGACGGGTTGCTGTCCCCGCGCGCTTCCGTGCGCAACTCGATGACGGTGCTTTCGTCTCCCGCTGGCTGGACAACTGCCTCGCGATCTTTCCTCGGGCTGCGTGGGATGACCTCGCCGCTCGCGTCGCCGCCCTCCCGACCGGGAATGCGACGGCCCGCGAGTTCGCCCGCTTCCTCTTTGGCAGCGCCTTCGAAGTGGAGCTGGATGCCCAAGGCCGCCTCCTCCTTCCCGCAACGCTGCGAACCTGGGGGCAGCTCGACGCAGAGGCGATGGTCGTTGGTGCGCGCGATCACGCAGAGATTTGGACGCCAAAGCGCTGGGATTCCTATCGCGGCAGCATGGAGTCCTCTGACGCGCTCGCTGCACAGCTCGAGGGGCTCGGCTTCTAATGGCGACGGGTGCGACCCTCCATCGCCCCGTCCTGTTGACTGAACTGCTCCACGCCCTGGCGGTGCGGGCAAACGGCACGTACGTCGACGCCAATCTCGGCGGTGGCGGACACGCCGAAGCGGTTCTTGAAGCGTC
>CAINNT010000192.1 GCA_903851225.1 uncultured Chloroflexota bacterium | reverse complement strand
TCGTTGCCGACGACCTCTTCATCATCAGTCAGATCCTCTTCGCCGAAGACTTCCCATCACGTGGCATCGAGGTGACGCCGGTGCCAATCACCGACCATGCGGCGGTACAGGCAGCGGTGAAGCCGAACACCAAGATCATCTTCTGCGAGGGGCTCTCCAACCCATGGATGCGCATCACTGACATTCCAGCGATCGCGAAGATTGCCCACGCAGCCGGCGCACTCCTCGTCGTCGACAACACCTTCTTGAGCCCCGTCCTGCTTCGACCACTTGAACATGGTGCGGACCTGGTGTTGCAGACGACCACGAAGTGGGTCTCCGGACACGGTGATGCGCTCGGAGGCATTGCCGCTGGCTCCAAGGTGCTCGTGGATCCAATTCGTCGGCAGACCGACCTCCTTGGCGGCGCGGCCTCGCCATTTAACTCCTGGTTGATCGCGCGCGGCGCACGCACCCTGCCACTGCGCATGGAGCGCGCATCAGAGAACGGCTCCGCAGTCGCTGCCTTCCTCGAGGGCCATGAGAAGGTCGAGTGGGTCCGCCATCCGAGCCTCGCCTCGCACCCTGACCGTGCGGTCGCCGATCGACTCCTGAAGAGCGGATGGGGCGGCATGCTCTCCTTCAAGCCACGGGCAGCCGAGGGGGTTGATCCGCTCGACGCCATGCGCGCGTTCAGCGACCACGTACAAATGTGCGGGGTTGGCGTGAGCCTCGGCGAGGTCGACACGCTGGTCTACCCAATGCCAAAGCGCGGCGGCATCTTCCGTATTAGCGTTGGCATTGAGTCCGTCGACGACATCATTGCCGACTTCAGCCAGGCACTCGATCACGTCCGCTGAGGTGACCCCTGAGACGCTCGTCCTTTCGTGGGATGAGTTGAACGACCATGTTGAAACGCTCGCGCAGCAGATCGGGGCGCTCCCCGTTGATCAGCATCCTGATGCGATCCTCGCGATCAGCCGCGGTGGTCTCGTGCCTGGCGCGATGCTCGCCTACCGGCTTGGCGTTCGCGACCTGCTGGTCGCCGTTGCCGAACACTACGATGCAGCTGGCCGACGACCTGAGCCGAGCATTACGCGCATGCCGTCCGATAGCTCACTGAGGGGGCGATCCGTTCTGATCGTGGATGAGGTCTGGGAGAGCGGCCGCACCTTGGCCCTCGTGGCGGAACGTGCACGCGCTGCGGGCGCATCGGTGCGCACCGTCGTTGTGCACTACAAGCCAGACAAGAGCGAAGTGCCTGGTCGCCCAGACTTCTTTGCGGCACGAGCCGATGGCTGGATCACCTATCCGTATAAGGGGGGCGAATGAGGTACATGGTGGATGAGGCGAAGGAGGCTCCACGCGGGATCGCACAGATCGCCGCCACCCTGAGCAATGCGCTCCTCGGCATTGCGCTGATTGCCGCTGGCCTCCTCGGCGTCGCCGCGATCGCCCTGACGGCGCTTGATATCGCAGACGAAACGTGGCTCTCGCTCGGTGCGCAGATCACTGCGGAGCTCGGGGCCGATGTTGCAGCACTCTTGGAGACGTTCCAGATTGATCTCGCCGTCATCCTGACCACCCTGGCGGATCAGAACAACCTGCCGGAATTCGGCGCATGGGTTCGGCAGATCCTTGCTGTATTGATGGTTGCTGCAGTTGCGCTGGGGCTGGCAGGGGCCGCGCCGCTCTGGGTTGCACGCGCGCTCTGGTTGCGGCAGTTAAGTCGTGCGCTGCCGCTCTTTGGAGCGCTCCTAAGCTTCATCGGGGTCGTCGGTCTCCTCGTGAACGGAGCGCCGCAGCTGATCTGGGGTCTGGTCCTTGCCGATGGCCTGCTCACCCTCGTGGCGAGCCGA
>CAINNT010000191.1 GCA_903851225.1 uncultured Chloroflexota bacterium | reverse complement strand
GGCGCGGATGGGCTCTCAGCGGCCTGGCTCGACCTCGCTCGCGCATCGATCGGCAGCACCCTGTGGCGCTTCAGCACCACGCGGATGCTCCACGAGTACTGCGAGAAGCTCTATCTCCCAGCGGCCACCCCACAACCGGGGTCTCACCGCTAACCTCTCCCCATGAGCAGCAGCAGCGCATCTCGTCGGATCTCGCTCGCACTTACCCTCCACAACCATCAGCCGGTCGGCAACTTCGGCTGGGTCTTCGACGAGATCTACGAGAAGGCCTATCTGCCGATGATCGAGGCGCTCGAACGCCACCCGAAGGTTCGAATCTCGCTCCATTACACGGGCCCACTGCTTGAGTGGTTCGCCGCCGCGCATCCGGAGTTCCTCGCGCGGGTACGTGGGCTCGTCGAGCGCGGCCAGGTGGAGATCGTTGGCGGCGGACTCTACGAGCCGATCCTCGCCTCACTCCCCGCCGCTGACCGCGTCGCGCAACTACGTCGCATGCGCGAGCGAATCAAGGAACTAGTCGGCGTGGCACCCCAAGGCGCGTGGCTGGCCGAGCGGGTCTGGGAGCCGTCGCTCCCCGCGGCTCTGCACGACGGTGGCTATCGCTGGACGATCCTCGATGACGCTCACTTCCGTGCCGCCGCCATTCCTGAAGATGCGCTCTGGGGCGCGTACCTCACCGAAGATGAGGGGAAACCACTGACCGTTTTCGGCACCGAACAGGGACTTCGCTACCGCATCCCCTTCGGCTCCGTTGAGAGCGTTATTGACTATCTACGTGAACACGCCACCCCAGAGGGTGATCGTATCGGCACGATGGGCGACGACGGCGAGAAGTTTGGCTCCTGGCCAACCACCTGGGATCACTGTTGGGGTGAAGGAGAGTGGGTCGAGAAGTTCTTCACCGCTCTCGAGGAACACGCTGATTGGCTCACCACGACGACGCCATCGCGATGGCTCGATGAGCGCGGTCCGATCGGGCGTGTCTATCTGCCGACCTCGTCGTACGCCGAGATGGGCGACTGGGTGTTGCCAGCCGATGAGTCGCAGGTCTTTGGGCCAATGCTGCACGCGGCACAAGATGCGAAGAGCCCCGAAGCCCGCTATCTCCGTGGTGGGTTCTGGCGCAACTTCCAAGTGAAGTACACCGAGATCAACGATCTCCACAAGCAGATGCTGCGCACCAGTGCCAAGGTGGCCGCCATGCCAGCAGGTGCCGAACGACGTGCCGCCGAAGACCACCTTCATCGCGGTCAGTCGAATGACTGCTACTGGCACGGCCTCTTCGGTGGTGTGTACATCACGCACATGCGCCTCGCCACCTTCGAGCACCTGATCGCAGCCGAAGACATTGCCGACGGCACATACCGCCGCTCCAACGCCGATGCGATCCAGCCAGCGCTGATCGCCGATCTTGACCTCGACGGAACACCTGAGGTGCAGCTCGCCAACGCTGGTGCCCGAATACAGATCGATCCGGCCGAGGGGGGTGCCATCACGTCGCTTGACCTGCGAGCTCCTCACCATGCCCTGCTCGCAGTGATGCGTCGGCGCCCTGAGGCGTATCACGAGAAGCTTCGTGAGCATGCCAGGGCCGAGGCGGCGGGCACATCGGCGAGCGTCACGACAGAGAGTGGTGGCGTCGCGTCGATCCACGATCTCGTCTCGGTGAAGGAGCCCGGCTTGGCGGCAAAGCTGCAGTACGACGACTACGAGCGACGCTCCGCGCTGCTGCGCCTCTACCCGATGGGCACCAGCGGTCGTGCAATCGCGGACGGTGCGGCCGGTGCGATCGGTAGCTTTGCCGCAACGCCGTGGGCACTAACTAATCACGACGATCGCAGTGCCACGCTGACCGCCACCCAAACGATTGCTGGCACGAGCATCGCTGCGACGAGAACCATCCTCCTCGCAGGTGACCGCATGAATCCAACGATCACGGTAGAGACCTCGCTCGTGCACGTCGGTGGCCCCGGACTCAGCGCCGTCCTTGACGAGGAGTGGAACCTGATGCTGCTCGGTGGCGGAGGGAATCCCGCCGCGCACTGGACCACGGCGAATGTGCGCATGTCGCACGATGCACCGGGGGAAGCGGCAGCGGGCGTGGCACTCAGCTCAGGGAACGACTATCTCGGTATTGGGCTCACGACCGCCACCGCGCCGGCGGCGAGCGCTGCATGGGCTCCGATCGAAACGATCTCCAACTCCGAGGGCGGTTTTGAACGCGTGTATCAGGGGAGCTCACTGCATCTCGTACGTCAGGTTGAACTGCTCCCTGGAGCCACGCTTGCGGTGCGCACCCAACACACCTGTAGCCTTCGTCGCGATATAACCGGTGAGGAGAGCCTCCCCTCGTAGCGACGTTACCCGGCGAGGCCGAGCAGTCTCTCCAAGAGCGGAATGGGTGGCGTGCCGTGTGAAAGCATTGCGCGCAGGTGTTGCGGCCGAGAGAAGCCCGGCGTTTCCACGCGGTTCCCTGGCAGGTTCGCACCGTCCACATGTGCGACTGGGCCACCGGCGATACGTCGCGCACGATCTTCGATCTCCCAGCACCCCATGGAACCAACAAAGTAGGTGGGCAACTGGGTGGAGGTGAGGCGGGCCCGCAGATATTTCGCCTTCGCCTCCGCCTCCTCTTGCCAGCTCTTGCCAACCATTAGATCAAGTGCCCATGCCTCATCTCGTCCATCGGCATGAATGCCGGCGTCGAGAAGTGCGTTGGCGATGCAGCGGAGATAAAACTTCCAATGCACCAACTCCAGCGCCAGATCGCCGCCGCCAAACCCTTCGTCGAGCATCACCTGCGTGACGTAGACCGCCCACCCTTCGGCGAAGACGCCAGAGCCGAAGGCGGCACGAAGTGGGCGTGGCGTCTGGTTCGCCGCGGCGAGTTGCAGGTAATGTCCTGGGATCGCCTCGTGGATCGCGAGCAGCGACAGCATGCGGTTGTTGTCTTCGCGCATCTTCGACTCAATCTGCTCGGGGGTTGCATCGTCAGGGGCTGGCGTCACGTAGAAGAAGCTCTTCTCGCCGCGGTCGAGCGGGCCAGGTGCGTCGAGGAAGGCGCCTCCGTAGGCGCGCAGGAAGAGCGGCGTCCACATGATTTCAAGCGGCTCTTTCGGCAGATCAACGAGGCCAGTCGTTCGGATGAACTCCTCGCACCGCGCAGTCTCCGATCGCGAACGATCCAACATCTCTTCAGGCGCGCAATGATCGCCGCCGATTGCGTGCAGCACCTCGGCGACGAGCTGGGAACGATCACCACTCAAGGCTGCGGTGGCTCGCTCGCCTAGCCACTCTGGCGCAATTCGCTGCGCGATGGAGATCATGCGCTCGCGCACCGCGGCAAACTCTTGCTCACCCTTTGCGGCGATCTCAGCCCGGTTGTGCGATCCGAAGAGTGTGTGGCGCAGCGCTCGGTCATAGAGCGCAGCACCGAAGCGCCCCTCACCCGAACTCTTCGGAAGCACCTCGCGCTGGAGGCGCTCGATGAATCGATCGGTAGCGGCGATCGCAGCATCGGCGGGGGCTCGCAGCGCTTCGCCATACGTCGCCACGGCGAGTTCGGCGAGCTCGGCGATGCCGGGCGCCTGGGTGATCGCCGTTTCGGTGTGAAGGCGACTGACCGGGCGTGCGGGGAGCGTGACGGTCCCCGTTGGCGCAATGTCGCCGCCGCGGCGAGGTGCCCCGTCATCGGCGGGGACGGTGAGCTCAGGGAGCCCGGTGAGGTCGGCGACGGCGCTCTCCAAGAGCGCGGGAAGATGCGACAGCCGACGTCCAAGATCGCTGGCGCGGCGCTCTGGCGTGCCGAAGCCTCGTGCGATCAACGGGAAGAGCCCTCCGCCGATGAGCGAGACGGTATGGAGAGGGTCCCACGCCTCAGGCCGCACCTCACCCACCTCAAACCGGATCGCGCGAATCGTTCCGAGCGCCAGGTCGCGATCACAGAGATCGTCGGGGCTGAGGTCCGCCACAGGAAGGGCTATGAGGCGCGCCTCCTCGCTTTCGCACCAGGCGAGTCGTGCGGCCCGACCAGTTGGGCCATGCTCACCCCACGATCCGTCGTGGTCGTGAATCCCCATCCCCGTTGCAGCAACGGGGTGGAGCGCGGCGAAGCGCGCCAGGAGTCCAGCAGCGTCGAGGGCATCAATCATCCTCGGCAGGGTACCATCAGCACATGGGTGCACAGGACACAACCGACGCCTTCTTTGAGCTGCTGAACGCAGACGACCGCGCGGGCGCCCTCAAGTTGATGGATGAGCGCGTCGAGATGCGGGTACACGTCGGCGAGAGCGTCCAGCTCCTCAAGGGCCATGAGCGCGTTGGTGGCTGGTTCCTCCGCGCCGACAAGGGCCTGCGCATGATTCCAGGCGAGGTGAAGGACACGGGTCACCAGGTTGAGTGCGACATCTTGGTTGTACGCCCTGGGTCGATGAGCAGCAAGATTGACGCGACCATCAAGGTAGAGGCTGGCAAGATCACCGCAATTAACTTCTCGCCGCGAGACCGCTGATCAACGAGCCCGCTACGGGCTTGGCGAGGTCACCACGTCCGGTATCACGGAAGGAATGATCAGCTCCTGACCCACGTAGATTGTCAGTGTCTGTCGATCGATGGCGGGATTTGCGCTGAGGATGACGTCGATGCTGACTTGATAGATCCCAGCGATCTTTCCCAGCGTATCTCCCGACTTCACGCGATAGATCACCGCCTCTGGTGTCGGAGTTGGTGTTGGTGACGGGCTCACGTCGCTAGTCGGCGAAGCGCTTGGGGTTGGGGTCGCCGTCACCCCGGCGATGAAACCGTTCACCCCTTTCAAGATCGTTGGAAGCGCAAAGAGCGAGACTGCGGCAAGCACCAGCAGCGCGGCGGCCCCACGGGTTCCGCCGGGAATCTTCGGAAGTCGCAACGGTGCGCGCGGGGCCTCATCATCCATCGAGCGACGCTTGTGGAGCGGCACAACCCGCATGCGCTCTACCTCGTGTGAGCTCAGTGCAACGTTTGGGTCGCTGGGAGGTGGAGCTGCCGACCAGATACTCCCCTCTGGAGGTTCGTCGTATCCGCCGTCGACCTCGTCGATACCCAGCGTTGCGGCGGCCAGATCAACGGGGGCACTAGGCGCAGGGGTGCCGAATGGGAGTGGCTGCGGGGCTGGCGCGTCGATGGCTTGCGCGGCCTCTCGCGATGCCCATGCGAGAAAGATCGGACACGCTGTGAACGTTGGGGTGAGGCACAGCTCGCTCTGGCGCTGTAGATCAATCGCCTCTGAAGGTCGGGTCGCGTAGCAGGAGTGCGCGGCGTTCGGCTGCGATGACCGTTTCGAAGAGTCCGCGCCCGTCGCAATAAACGGGCACACGTTGGCGCTCATGACGCCGATCCTACCCCCTCGCGCCAGATCGTCTCCATGCGATCGGCGAGCGCCTCGCTCCACTCCGCGGCAAAGGTGAGCTCTTCGCGGCTGCCCGCCTCAGGGGTTGGGCGATCCGCGCATGGTGAGGTGTCGTCGAGTGCGATCACCTCAACCCTCGGCAGCCCGAATCTGCGATTGTGGACTCGGAAGATCACCGGAACGATCGGGACACCCGTGCGCATGGCAATGATTGCGGCTCCAGGGCGGAACTCGGCGAATCGATCGGGAGGACCGCCCGTCCCCCCCTCGGGCATGACACCGTAGTGAGCTCCGACAGAAAAGACTGCGGTCGCGGCATTGAGATGGGTCTCGATCCCACTTGTGCCCCGCCACACGGGGAGGAGCCCGCCGAGTCGCCGAAGCAACGCCGAGCGCACGCGCCCACGACCGACGATGAACGGGCCAAGCCCGAGCCACCAAATCCGCGGTGCCGCGGGGGCGGCAATGCCGAGGGCAAACGCTTCGTAGTAGCGACGGTGTGGTGCGCCGACGAGAATGCGGGAGCCCGACGTGGCGATGCGCTCGAGGCCTACCCCGCGAACACGCATACCCAGCGCGCCCAGTACGACACGCAGGGTGAAGCGAAGCGCTCGATAGGAGAGGCTCGCCTCCGCCCAGGGCTGGCGGCCAAGCCAGGCGACGCCCTCACCGGCTGCAGGCGGGATCAGGGCATCTCGGCTGTACGAGCTATACGCCCGTACCTTTCGTTCGCTCATATGTTGAAACCCTACACGCTCCAACCCCCCGCCACGCAAGGCTGCCGCACGCCGCACAGTCCGCTACCGTACGGAGAGGCGGCCACCATGGCCGCGCAGCAGAAAGGGGAACCCATGGAGACCGCCAAACTTGTCCTCGTCTTTATCCATCTGCTTGGCATGGCCGCCGTCGTCGGTGGCTATTTCGCTGGACTCACGACCACCCCGAAGCGCCTGACGGCGGGCATCACCCACGGCACCCTGCTCCAGTTCCTTACCGGAATCCTGCTCATTGGGCTGGCAGAGATGGGAACCGATCCGGTGAACCACACAAAGTTTGGGATCAAGATTGCGGTCGCTGCCGTTATTCTGCTGCTCGCGTGGCCACGTCGCAAGGACGTTTCGATTGCAACGAACACGTACCACGCGATCGGTCTGCTCGCGCTGCTGAACGTAGCAGTTGCGGTATTTGTGAAGTAGAGAGGAGATACCCGTGAAGAACCCGTTCAGCCAGTTCACCCCTGTCACCGTCCACGCGCACTGCGATGTGCCGTGTGGCATCTACGATCCGTCGGGTGCGGTGATCGCCGCCAAGACGGTTGCACGCATGGTTGACCTCATCACACAAGCAGAGATTGGCGGGCCAACCGATCATGCGTCCCGCAACAAGCTCGTCCGATGCATCGCCGTCAAGGAGGAGCATGCCGAGAAGGTGAAGCACGAGGTTCAGGTCATCTGGTCTGACTACTTCAAGCCAGAACACCTGGCCAAGTTCCCTGACCTTCATGACCAGGTCTGGAAGCTCCTGAAGCTCGCGTCAAAGAACAAGCAGAACGTTGATGCAGCGGCGGCCGCCGAACTTGTCGCCGCGACCGAAGCGTTTGCTGCGACGTTCGCCGCATCAAAGGCGTAACGCAACGCTGTGACTGAACGACCCGGACGAATCTGGGTCGCCGATGTTGTCGAGCGTTCGATGGAGCCGGCCCTCCTCCCGGGGGACCGGCTCCTTGTCCTTCCAGCAGGGCCGCACGGCCTCCCGGGGCTTCGCGGGATGCCGCCAATCGGGAGCGTGGTGATCGTTGCACGCGACGAACGACTTGATGTGAAGCGCGTAGCTCCCCCACCCCCAGGAGCGTCTGGGCTCTGGCTGCTTGGCGATAACGCGAGGCTCTCCCGTGACTCGCGCCACGACGGCGCGCTTCCATTGAGCGCACTGCGCGGTCGGGTGATCTATCGCATCGGGCCGAGCGGCCGCAGAGGAAGAATCGCTGCGGCGCGGTAAGCGAGCGACCTAGAGCTGCCCGTGCAGCTCCGCTAAGAG
>CAINNT010000190.1 GCA_903851225.1 uncultured Chloroflexota bacterium | reverse complement strand
ATTTCGAGATACTCGTCAATCAGAATGCGGTAGATCCGCTGTCGATCCAGGTGCCGCGTGAGCGCCAGCTCACGGGCAAGATCCTGGCCGAGTTCCAGAGGGAGCGGGCACGGATCGAGGATCTGATGCGGCGGCCACCGGTGGCGAGCGAGACGCGGTAACCGGTGATCGGTAAGTGGCAATAGGAGCTCGGCAACGAGACTGCCGAATGCGCTTTCGTCCTAATGAGCTGCCTACCGTGTGGTCAGCCTCCTTCCTTAGATGCTAAACAAGACCGCTTCTGCGCAAACACTCAATCCGCGCCCAAATCACCAATCACCACTGGTCACTCACCAAATGACAATCGTTCTCTACAACGCGCCGCAGTCGACCTGCAGCCAACGGGTGCGGTTCGTGCTTCATGCGAAGGGCCAGGCTTTCGAGGAGCACAAGCTCAACCTGCTCGAGGGCGACCAGCTCAAGCCCGAGTATCTGAGGCTAAATCCCAACGGCGTGGTGCCCACGATCGTCCATGACGGCGTGTCGGTGACCGACTCCTCCGTCATCATCGAGTATCTGGACGAGGCCTTCCCAAATATCGCGCCGCTACGACCGAAAGGGCTCACAGACCTAGCGCGCATGCGCTCGATGATGCGTTTCATCGACGAGATGCCGGCGGCCGCGATCCGCGTGCCGACGTTCAACATCGCGTTCCTGCCGCGTTTCCAGAGGATGAGCGAGGCGGAGTTCCTGGCATTCGCGGACTCCAAGCCACTTCGCAAGGAGTTCATGTTGGCGATGGGCCAGACGGGCTTTCCGAAGAAGGACATGGACGAGGCGGTGGGCCGGCTCGAGCGCACAGTGGAACGTATGGATCAGTGGCTCGCGGCGAGCGGTGGTCCATGGCTGATGGGCAGCGAGCTTACGCTCGCCGACATCTCGCTGATGCCGAGCCTGATCCGGCTCGAGGATCTGAACCTCGACTCGCTGTGGAAGGGCAGCCCCGCAATCTCTCGCTGGCTGGCGATGCTCAAGATGCAGGCCGCGTTCAAGGCGACCTACTATCATGGCTCCCTGCTGACCGATCAGTTCCCGCATCTGGCGGAGTTGAAGCGGCAGCGCGGGGGTGGGTGAAGGGATTGCGGATGGCCGATGACAAAAAGGAGAGCTCAGAAATCAGACGTCAGCCGATAGCGCCTTCTGAATTCTGCCTTCTGCTTCCAGACATCTGACATCAGTCACCCGGCAACCCAAATCCGCCCCATGTCCTCCGCCAAGCCCAACGCATTCCACGGTGTCTTGCCCTATCTCGTGTCGCCGGTCGATGCGGATGGCAAGGTGCGCACAGCCGTCCTCGGGCGGCTCGCGGACGACCTCGTCGCCAAGGGTGTGCACGGGCTGACGCCGCTCGGCTCGACCGGCGAGTTCGCCTATCTCAACGCAGCCCAGCGCGAGGCGGTCGTGCGCGCAACGGTGGAGGCGGCAGCGGGCCGGGTGCCGGTCGTCGCCGGCGTCGCCTCGACATCGACCAGCGATGCCGTGGTTCAGGCGCTCACCTGGCAACGGCTCGGCACGAACGGCATCCTGGCCATTCTCGAGGCATACTTCCCGCTGTCGGACGTCCAGGTGGAAAGCTATTTCCGCGCAATCGCGGACGCGGTCGACATCCCTGTGGTGCTCTACACAAATCCGCAATTTCAGCGCTCTGACCTGTCACTCGACGTGATCGCGCGGCTCGCGGAGCATCCTCGCATCGACTACATCAAGGATGCCTCGACGAACACGGGCCGGCTCATGTCGATCATGAACCGCTGCGGCGACAAGCTCGCGGTATTCTCTGCGTCAGCGCACATTCCGGCGGCCGTCATGCTGATCGGCGGCGTCGGCTGGATGGCGGCGCCGGCGTGCCTGATTCCGCGCGAGAGCGTCACGCTCT
>CAINNT010000189.1 GCA_903851225.1 uncultured Chloroflexota bacterium | reverse complement strand
CTCTCGGCGAATCCCGACTACGTTGGCGTCCTCAACATCTTCCTGCCGCGCGCGAGCGAGGCGTCCGTGCACCGATCCCGAGAGGTCCTCGAATCGATCCTTGCGCGCTTCATCGGACGCCACCTGCTCCTCGGGCTCGCCTTCGGCCTCGCCGCCGGACTCGGCGCATCGTTTGCAGGTGCCGATGCGGTCCTGGCCGGAACGCTCGGCGGTCTCGTCATGGCGATCCCAACGATCGGACAGGGCGCCGCGGTGCTGCCTCCGCTCCTCCTCGCGTTGTTGAGCGCCGGCGATCAGACGCTGCTCGGAGTGATCATCATCGTGATCAGTTGGCTCCTGGTTTCAACACAACTTGCGCCGCGGCTTCTGAACGGCGTGCTGCGGCTCTCGGGCGCAACGGTATTCGTCGCCGGTACGGCGGGCGGGCTCGTCGCAGGCATCCCCGGCGCCATCTTCGCCCTGCCGCTGGTGGCTGCGGCGGCCGCGCTGCGCCGCACAGAGCGGCGCCGGCCGAGAAAATCCAAGCGCAACACTACGAATAAGCGTCGCTAGCAGACGAGGCGTACCGTCCTCGTACGGGGAGGTGCGCGATGGATGAACTGCTCTTCGCACGGTTGCAGATGGGGCTCAGCCTCGCCTTCCACATCGTGTTCAGCGTCTTGGGCATGGCGCTTCCTGTGCTGATCGTCCTTGTCGAAGGACTTCACCTTCGCACGGGGAACTCCAAGTGGATCCAACTCGCCCGCACCTGGTCCAAGGCGCTCGCGGTCCTTTTCGTGATCGGTGCGGTCTCCGGAACGGCGTTGAGCCTGGAGTTCGGCCTCCTGTGGCCGACCTTCATGAGGCAGGCCGGAGGCGTCATCGGGCTGCCGTTTGCGCTGGAGGGATATGCGTTCTTCACGGAGGCGATCTTCCTCGGCATCTACCTCTACGGGTGGGATCGACTCTCGCCGAAGGCCCACTGGTTGGTCGGGATCCCGGTTGCGCTCAGCGGCATGATCAGCGGAGCCTTCATCACGATCGTGAACGCATGGATGAACGTTCCCACGGGATTCACCACGATCCAGGGACCAGACGGTCCGATCATCGATCAGGCAAGTGCAGATCCAATCGGCGCGCTCTTCTCTCCGATGGTGACCACCCAGATCCCCCACGTCCTGCTCTCGGCGCTGATCGCAATCGGCGCGGCAGTTGCCGGCATCTACGCGTATGCGTGGTTGAAGGGCTCGCGGACCGCCTACAACAGCGCTGGGATGATGGCGGGCGCGGCCATGCTCGCCGTTGCAATCCCCTTGCAGTGGGTGTCGGGTCACCTATCGACGGTGAAGGTCTACGAGGAGCAACCCGCGAAGTTCGCCGCCGCCGAGGCCGTGGAGCGAACCGGACCCAACCAGCCGCTGCGGCTCCCCGGCGGGATCGAGATCCCGGGTGCGGTGAGCTTCTTGATCAACTTCGACACCGACACCGTCGTGACGGGACTCGACCAGATCCCTGTCGAGGACCAGCCGGAGAAGCCGGAGTTGGTGCACCTCGCCTTCGACGTGATGGTCGGCTCCGCGATCCTTCTCCTGGCCGCCGCTGCGCTCTACTGGTTCGGCGTGTTGCGGGCGTCCCGTCGTGGGGGCGCGCTCGTCCCGCCCCAATGGCGCGCGGCACTCTGGCTGCTGGTCGCGGCGGCACCGACTGGGTTCCTGGCGGTCGAGACAGGGTGGATGGTCACCGAATACGGGCGACAGCCTTGGGTGATCCACGGCATCTTGACCACGGCAGATGCAGTCACCACACAGCCGGGAATCGGTGCGACATTCGTCGCGTTCATGCTGCTGTACGCGGCGCTGGGTG
This sequence comes from uncultured Chloroflexota bacterium, assembly GCA_903851225.1. Lineage (GTDB taxonomy): Bacteria > Chloroflexota > Limnocylindria > Limnocylindrales > Limnocylindraceae > Limnocylindrus. The sequence continues at coordinate 462 of CAINNT010000189.1, read as the reverse complement.
TCACGTTGGTATGGGTGCTGCTTCGACTCAGGAGCGCGCATCCAGACGATCTCGCACCGCAACGCGTGGCTGCGACGCGAGCGAAGACCGCTGGGCGCGTCCGATGATGCCGATCGGCGCACTGAGCAGCGTACCGTCGGCTCTCGACGATCTCTCGTCGCCGAACCCGACATCGATCGTCGCCGGCGCGCTGATCATCGTTCGCCCCGGCGCGAGCGTGTTCACGCCCTACGCGCTGCTGCCGCTCGCGATGGCCGCGGTGAACTCGCTGTACCACATCCTCACGCGCAAGATCGCCGGGCTGGAACCGCCGATGACCTCGCTCTTCTACGGCGCGCTGGTCGGCGCGGTGATGTTCTCGCCGGTGGTGCCGTTCCAGTTCCAGGCGCCGGAGACCGCGCTGCACTGGCTGTTGCTCGGGATGCTGGGCATCCTCGCCACCATCGGCCACCTCGCGCTGAT
>CAINNT010000188.1 GCA_903851225.1 uncultured Chloroflexota bacterium | reverse complement strand
CGTGACCTGGTCGTGATCAGCGACGAGATCTACGACCGGCTCGTGTACGAGGGGCCGGCGCATCGCGCCATGTCGGCCTATCCAGGGATGCGGGAGCGCACCATCCTTATCGGCGGCTTCTCGAAGTCATACGCCATGACGGGGTGGCGCGTCGGTTACCTCTGTGCGCCGAAGGAGCTCATTGCGGGGCTCGTGAAGATCCATCAGTACGCGATCATGAGCGCCCCGACGATTGCGCAGGATGCTGCCCTCGAGGCGATGACCAACGGAGAACCAGCACTCGAACAGATGCGTGCTGCGTACGCCCGGCGTCGCAGGATCGTGCTAGATGGTCTCGCCGCCCTCAACATGCCGACCGGAACTCCCCAAGGCGCCTTCTACGCCTTCCCCGACATTCGCTCAACGGGTCTCACTGACGAGGCGTTTGCCGAGCGACTCCTCACGGAGGAGCACGTTGCAGTGATACCTGGCTCCTCGTTCGGCGCGAGCGGCGTTGGACATGTGCGCATCTGCTATGCGACATCAGAAGAGAACCTACACGAAGCGCTCGTGCGCATCACTCGGTTCGTCAACAAGGTGCGCGAGGAACAATCATGACCTGGCACGCGGTGATCGGCATAGAGGTGCACGTGCAGCTGCGCACGGTGACGAAGATGTTCTGCCCCTGCGCTATTCCCGCCGAAGGTGACCTCCCAAATAGCAAGACGTGCCCAACCTGCCTCGGCCTCCCGGGTGCGCTTCCTGTGCCGAACAAGGCCGCGATCGAAAAGGTTCTCGCCGTTGGTGCGGCGATTGGAGCAGCCGCGCCAGGGACCACGATCTGGGATCGAAAGAACTACTTCTATCCAGACCTGCCGAAGGGCTACCAGATCAGCCAGCTTGACTTCCCGCTCGCCGCGCACGGCGCCATTGAGGTCACAACAAGTGCCGGAACGAGTCACGTGCGCATTCGCCGCGCTCACCTGGAAGAGGACACCGCTCGCCTCCGCCATGAGAAGGGGAGCGACGGAAAGCGCTCGAGCCTGATTGACTACAACCGCTCTGGTGTGGCGCTGCTCGAGATCGTGACGGAGCCTGACATTCGCGATGCCGAGACAGCCCGCCGGTATGCCGAAGAGTTGCGCCTGCTACTGCGCACGATCGGTGCCGCCGACGCGGAGATGGAGAACGGGCAGATGCGCGTTGAGGCCAACGTGTCGATTCGGTCAAGCGAGGACGAACCGTTTGGCACACGCACCGAAGTGAAGAACATGAACTCCTTCCGCTCGGTAGAGAAGGCGATTGCCTTTGAGATTGCTCGTCAGGCAGAAATTCTCGAAGCTGGTGGCTCAATCACGCAGGAGACACGCGGCTGGGACGAATCCAGCGAGACCACCTACACGATGCGAGCGAAGGAGAACTCGCACGACTACCGCTACTTCCCGGAGCCCGATCTACCGCCGCTCACCATTGAGCCAACGTGGCTAGCCAGCATCGTGTCCAACGCTCCTGAAATTCCTTCTGCTCGACGAGCGCGCTACGTTGAGCAGCTTGCACTCTCTGATTACGACGCCGCCGTCTTGGTCGGCGAGCCGCGAGCCGCCGCGCTCTTTGAGGCGGCACGCGCCGCAGATCCATCGATCGATGCGAAGTCGCTCGCAAACTGGGTGACGGGCGAGTACCTGCGAGCGGCAAACGAGGGGGCTGCGGAGCCAGATCCAGCCCAGTTCGCTGCGCTGATCGGGGCGGTCTCCCGCAAGGAGATCAACGGCACAACTGGAAAAGAGCTGTTTGCTGAGCTTCTCGGCGGCAGCTTCGATGTGCGCGCTGCGATCAGCGAACGTGGTCTCGGGCAGATCAGCGATGACGCGGCACTCAAGAAACTCGCCATCGAGGTGCTTGCCGCCAATCCACAGGCACTCGCCGACTGGAAAGCTGGGAAACAGCAGGCGATTGGATTCTTGGTTGGACAGGCGATGAAGGCGAGCAAGGGGCGCGGAGACGCCGCCCAACTTGGAGTCGTCTTCAAGGCCCTACTGGACGCCTAAGTGCTCGACCTCGTTCGCCTCTTCGTCGGCGGCATCGGCATCGTTGGATTTGTCTATCTCGCCCTTCGACTCCCGCCGCTGCTTCGAGCCCGCGCTGAGTGGGCGAACCGCATGAGTTCGGCAACGCGATACGAGGCGTGGCGCGGCACCCCAGGGAGCGGTCCAGACCTCGTCGATCGGCTCGAGGGCGAACTTATTGCCAATCGCCTCCGACGACTGATCGGCGTCGGCATCGCGTCGGCCGCAGGGGTGCTTCTCGCCCTGCTGGCCTAGTCCCCGTACGCCTCGTCGGGGAGGGGGAGGCCCCACGCCGTCGCGGCAGCACCCGCGGACTGCCCCGCAGCGACAGATTCGGCCAAAGTTGCGCCAGCCTGGTACGCCATCAAGAACGCCGCAATAAACGCGTCGCCACAGCCAATCGTGGTCCCGGCAACTGGAATTGCGACGGTGGGATAGAGGTTCTCCGATCCGCTCCTGCCATCGGCCACGAGTACTCCGTGTGAGCCGAGGGTGATCACCGCGATCTTCCGCGCCTCGAGCACCGAGGCGCGAACCTCGGCAAGTTGCGCGTCATCTTGTGCCCCTTGCCAGCCGATGAACGCGAGGTCGATGTGTGCGAGTGTGTCGCGAAATCGTTCGGGCGTGTAATGGCGAAATCCAAGGAAATCGGCGCTGACGTTCACGCCGTGGAGGTGCCCAGATGCCGAGAGCCGGCCCAACTCAGCGATAGCTCCTTCAACGAGGACGGTATGCCAATGGGTTGCCTTGGAGAGCGCATCAAGTTCCTGGGCGGTGCAGTGCACCTCCGCCCACACGCCGTCAACGTAGTTGTCCATCTCTGGTTGGCGATCAGCGCCGATACGAATATCAATGGACGAACTCTCTCCAGGGGCGACAAGCGAAGCGGGCAGATGCGGAATCCGATTCCGCTCAAGGAACGGCAGGAACAGATGCTGATCACGGGAGCCGATCCGTGTCTGGAGCAGAAACTCCTTGCCCGCTGCCGCCCAGTGGTACGCCATGTTCAAGACGCCACCACCCGGTAGGGTGCGACCGCTCTCTAAATAGCGATCGCGACTTGCGGTGCCGAAGAGAACGCTACTCACAGCCCCGCAAGCGGTGCCGACCGTTCCCCACCTGACGCAATGAACCGATCGAGTCGCACCTCTACAACTTTGCTTGACTGCCAGAACGCTTCAATCGACAGGTGACCGCAGCCTTCATCGTGATACCACTCGCGTCGGCCTGGGTTCGTGGTGAGCAGAGCGGGATCGTGTGCGGGAACCACCGCGGGATTCAACATGTACCCAGGAGAGAGGGGATCCCGTATCTGCAGGAGCCCGTTGCCACGGAAGCCACGAGCGCGTGGGGCTCGGATCTGTTCACCCGTGCCGAAATCGAGAAGCTCCACGGTCTCCTCTGGAGTCGGTCGTACGCTGGGCCAGGCTGGGTCGTCGACTAACTCGGAAATCACGCGCCGCACCGAGATGTCTTGGTAGTGGTTCATCGCGGTATGGGGCTGCTCGTAGTCGTTGTCGTAGACGTTTGTTGGGTTGTCGTCGTAGACGTTGCCACAGGCTTCCACAAGGAAGACCACAAGTTCAGGGCGCGCTCGCAAGTAGCGTCGATACGCCTCCTCATATTCCAGAATGGCCTCGGATCGCGGCACGATCTTGCCGCGCACGATGTGGGAGATTCTCCACCCGTCACTCCCGAATCGTTCACTCAGGAGGGCGTTCCAACGGGCCTTCTCGGCGCCAGAGAATCCCGGCAGTCCGACGGGGATCCAGACCTCCGATAACCGCTCCGCGGTCGCGGGGGAGAGGTGCGATAGCCAGTTGGTCGTCACGCTGAGGCTCGTCTAGATGGCCCAGAGATCCCGAGGCGCGGCATCTCGATTGCCGGACAGCGATCTTGAACGAACGGCATCGAAGCCGCTGCGGCAAGCGATTGTGCAGCCGGGCTGATCACCCCCAGCTGCAGCCAGAGCCCACCGGCGCCAAGCGCTACGGCATCGCGAGCGATCGCCTCGCACTCCTCGGAGCGACGGAACACATCGACCAGATCGATCCGCTCGCCGGCCGGCAGTGAGGCTGCGGCGGCGTGGAGGGTTGGGAAGCAGATGAGGCCGGCCACTCCGTCACGAATCGCCTCTGGCGCAGGATTCACTGGAAGGATCTGCCATCCGGCTGCGGCGAGGGTGCGCAAGACGCCGTGGGAGGGGCGATCGGGGCGGGGGGACGCGCCGACGATGGCAATCGTGCGTGCCTCCGTCAGCATGCGCCGCATGAGTTCGTCCGTGGCGGCGGGCTCAGGGGCGCCCCCCTCGGCGGCCTCTATGGCTGCTCGTAGTCGTGCGCGCTCTCTCTCGTCCATAGGGGGATAGTACGCCGATCGCTAGACTGCCCCACGTGAGCGCCAAGCCAGACTTTACGCACCTCCACGTCCACAGCGAGTTCAGCCTGCTCGACGGCATGAGCAACCTGGAGTCGCTGATGAAGGAGACGAAGCGCCTCGGGATGGACTCCATCGCGCTTACCGACCATGGGGCTCTCTATGGCGCAGTTCAGTTTGTGCAGGCTGCAAAGGGGCACGGGATCAAGCCGATCATCGGTGTAGAAACGTACGTAGCCCGCCGCGGGATGCGCGACAAAGAGGGGAAGGCCGATCAGCAGCCATTCCACCTGATTGCTCTGGCAACGAGCGCCACCGGCTACCGCAATCTCTGTCGCGTTGTGACCGACGCCCATCTCGACGGGCTTTACTACAAGCCACGTACCGATCACGAGCATCTTGCCCGGCACGCCGAGGGTCTCATCGGTCTCTCCGGATGCCTGAACGGCGAAATCGCACGTGCGCTGGAGGTTGACGACTGGGAGCATGCACGAGCCCTCGCCGGGAAATACGGCGAGATCTTTGGGAAGGGTCGATTTTTCCTTGAGGTGCAGGATCACGGCCTCCCCGAGCAACGTCGCCTCAACGAGCAGCTCTTCCGCCTCGCTCCAGAGGTTGGTCTCCCGCTCGTGTTGACGAACGACCTGCACTACGTGCGTGCCGACCAGCGTGATGCGCACGATGTGCTCCTCTGCATCGGCACCGCAAGCAACCTGGAGACGCCCGGCCGTATGAAGTTTGGCTCAGGTGACTTCTACCTCAAGTCGCCGGAGCAGATGGCCGCGCTCTTTCCCGATCGACCAGAACTGTTGCAGAACACGCGGCTCATCGCAGAGATGGTGGACTTCAACCTCGAACTCGGGACCTCGCGCCTTCCGAATATCGAGGTGCCTGCTGGTGAAGATGTCAACAGTTGGCTTCGCAAAGAGGCAACGCGCGGCCTAACCCAGAGATACGGAACCCCAAGCGACGAGGCACGGCAACGCCTGGAGTACGAACTCGGAATCATCATCCAGATGGGATACGCGGCCTACTTCCTCATCGTTGCCGACTTTGTGCGGTTCGCGCGCGAGCAGGGGATTGCAACCACTTGCCGAGGCAGTGCGCCCGGGTCGATCGTGACGTACACCTTGGGAATCACTCCGGTTGACCCGTTGCACTATGAACTGCCGTTTGAGCGCTTCCTGAACGTCGAGCGAGTCACCATGCCCGATATCGATGTGGACTTTGAAGATGGTCGACGCGATGAGGTCCTGCGGTACGTGTCGCAGAAGTACGGCGAGGATCGCGTGGCACAGATCATCACCTTCGGCACCATGGCGGCGCGCGCCTCGATCCGTGATGTGGGCCGCGTCCTGGGGATGAGTTACAGCGAGGTGGATCGCATTGCGAAATCCGTACCGGCCCAGAACAACATTAGTCTCGCTCAGGCGCGGAAGTCGCCAGAGTTTGCGGCGTATGCGGAAGGGAGCGAGTACGGACAGCTGATTGGCCTTGCTGAACAGCTTGAAGGAGTAGTCCGCAACGCCTCGACCCACGCCGCTGGCGTCGTGATCAGTCGCGAGCCACTGACGGAGATCATGGCGCTCCAGCGCGCGACAAACTCCGAGGGGGTCATGACGCAGATTGAGATGCACGGGGTCGAGGCCCTCGGCTTGTTGAAGTTCGACTTCCTTGGCTTGGCGAACCTGACGATCTTGCGAACGGCGGTTGATCGTATCCGCGAGACTCGCGGCATTGAGATCGATCTCGACAAGATTCCGCTCGATGACGCCAAGACCTTTGCACTACTGGCGTCTGGCAGAT
>CAINNT010000187.1 GCA_903851225.1 uncultured Chloroflexota bacterium | reverse complement strand
TACTTCTGGACAGTCGTCCCCTGCCTCTCGTTCCTCGTGGTCACGAGCGGGCGGTGTATCGGCACGCCTGCGCTCCTGTTCAACGCCGTGATGCTCGCCCTCGGGGTGCTCATTAGGCCGACGGTCGTGCTCGTCTCGCTGATGGCGGCCGCCGCTCCAGCAGTGGCGTCACCGCGGATCGCAAACAGGCTGGCTGCAGCCTGTCTCGCGGCCGCAGTCGCCGTCTTCGTGTTGGCGATGGCCTCGGGATTCAAGCAATCGCCCTACCACACCATGTACATCGGTCTGGGCGCGTACCCAAACTCAGCCCACATCGAGAAGCCCGTCGATGAGGAGGGCTACCGCTACTACGCGGAGAAAACCGGGATCGAGATCTCCACGCGCACGATCGGCGGCAACTACGCCGATCCGGACACGCGCATTGGCTACTTCAAGGCCCTTAAGGAGCGCTATTGGGAGATCGCCCGCGCGGACCCGCTGCTCGTGGTCCGCAACGCGGCAATCAACCTACTGCAGTGCTTTGGGCTGGGGTACTCGACGAGTTCACTGGCGTTGACCGTAGCTTCATCGGTGTTAGGTGGGATAGTCGTGGTGTTGTTCGCGTGTCGCCGTCAGGGGGCGGTCCTAGCGGCGATCCTTGCCTACTCGGCGACGTACGCCTGGTACTTCCCCCCCATACCCGCGTACCAATATGGCGCGTACCTATTGATCGTGGTCGGCCTCATACGTTGCTTCTCCGGTACGGCGAGGGGCCATGACGAGTTCTACCCGGAGGATGGCCGCGCATGAAGGTCCTCGTCCTCTTGGTCGTGGTGGCATGCGGCGTGGGCGGTGTACTGTCCCAGCCGGCAGCCGCGGCGCTGACGATGGGCGTGTTTGCCTTCAAGCAGGCGCTCCAAAGCTACTTCGACTTCCTCCGGAGCAGCGGCGCCATCGTGAACGTCGCAATCGCGATCATCGTTGCGGCCTCGGCATGGCTCCCGGGACGCAGAGATAGGCCCGACGTCAAGACGACCAATGCGCAGTATTTCTGCTTCATGGGGCTGCTGGGGTGGGCGGCGATCACGACGCTCTGGTCACCTGGCAGAGAATCGGCCCTCTCGATCATCGGCGCAAGCCTTCCCTACTGCATCGTGCTCATGGTGGTTGGGATCCGCTTGCTGAGGTCACTTGATGACGTCACGGTATTCGTTCGTGCGATGATGCTGATCGGCCTGTTCGTCAATCTAACCTTTCTGGTAAATCCTGAGTTCGAGCTTAAAGATGGCCGACTCATACTCACCACGGCCGACGGTATCTCCTCCTCGCCACTCTCGATGGGTAGCTTCGGTGCATGGACCGCCATGATGGGCGCCCTCGAACGTTCGGGCAAGGGGGCGAGGATGGCTCTCCTACGCCTCGCATCGGTGATGATGGGCATCTCCGTCGTGATCCTCTCCGGATCCCGAGGCCAGCTCGTCGCCGCCGTCTTCGTTACCCTTGTCACGCTACCTCTTGCGGCCCCGGGGCGATCTGCGGCCAGTAGAGCGGGCACAATCGTCTCACTCGCTATCGTCGCGGCAGCCTTTTACCTGCTGTTCTCCGTAATCGTAAGCTCCTTACCCCGGTTCGCAGCAGAGCGGTTCCAGACGGAGTCGATCCTCTACTCTCAGAGTAGCGCGACAACCCGGATTACCGGCGTGTACGCACTGCTCTCGGCGTGGGTGTCGTCGCCCCTCGCGCTGGCGGTGGGGCTTGGATACCTCGCCTACGGCAAGATCCCGGGGGGATCCGAATTGGATGTCTACGTCCACAACTCGTATGCCGAGTCGATCTTCGAGCTCGGGATACCGGGCGCCATGCTGATGGTGGGAGGACTCTACTTCGGTTGGCGCAGCCTGCTGAGAATTCACGCATCGGCCCGTGCTCCATCGGAGCGCTCGTCCTCCGCCATCCTGATTGCGATGATGCTCTTTGAGTGCCTAATCGCCGCGAAGCAGGGGTCCATTTGGGGCCTGCCGTACTTCTTCTACATCGGAAGCGTCGCCGGCATCATCGAGCGCGCACGCGCGGACGCGGAAGGCACGTCCGCCGAGACGCTTTCCGTAGGCTGAGGCGAGACAGCATTGCCCTCCGCGTTCCTCCACACCCACACGCGCTGGTCTGAGGCACCGAGGATCCGGCACCAGACAGCTCGGCTGCTCCGCGACGTGGGGTTCAGGGTGCTGGTCTCGGAGCGGGCCGAGAGCCTCCTGGGTGCGCCGCTGGTCCTCCCGCATGAGGTGGAGCCCGGCATCTGGGCGGCGCGGCCGAGACGCTTCATGCACCACCAGCTACGGCTCGTACCCCCGCAGCACTGGCTGCAGGGGTGGCAGGCGGCGAGGGATGCCCGACGGATCGTCGACGCCTGGAGCGAAGGCGGTGCCGAGCACATCGTGAACTTCGCGCACGACGGGTGGTTTCTGCGGCGCGAGTTCCCGGACTCGTCGATCCGAACCGTCATCCATGACGACTTTGAGGCGCAGTCACGGCTCCCTTTTTCCGCTCACATCGCGTACGAGCTGCGGCGGACCTGCGAGGTGAGTGACGCGGTCTTTGCGGTGAGCGAGCCGCTGTGCGATCGGCTGTCGAAGTGGTGTCGGCCGGCCCTGCTCCTCCCGTGGTCGACGGAACACTACCGTCCACCTACCCCGACGATGCAAGGACGCGACAGCGTACTCTTTTGGGGTTTCATCGACAACGCACTCGACCTCGGGATGATCGAGCGGGTGGCGCGCTCCCTGCGTGCCCGGTCGGCTTGCGGCGAAGTGCTCCTCGTCGGTCCAACGCAGACCCGCGGCGCGCGCGCACGCATCTCCGTG
>CAINNT010000186.1 GCA_903851225.1 uncultured Chloroflexota bacterium | reverse complement strand
CGGATGCTCCATCAGCGCCAGCGCCTGTTGCTCGGCCTGGAAGCGCGCGATGACGCGCGGGCTGTCGACGCCAGGCTTGAGCACCTTCAGGGCGACCAGGCGCCGCACAGGCTTCGATTGCTCGGCCAGATAGACGTAGCCGAAGCCACCTTCGCCGATCAGCGAGCGGATCTGGAATCCGTCGATCGGGTCCGAGGCGGCGTCGCCTGGTCGTGGTGAGTTGTCTCGCGGCGAGTGCATCTTGGATCAGTTGCTTTCATCGACGGAAAATGACAGCAGGCACGGCGGTTACTGGCTGCTACGCCTGCGTGCGTGATATCTGGAGGGGTCATGCATGCAGGTGCGAGAACATCGTTGCTGGCTGGCGCCCCGCTCATCAGGCTGAATCTGAGATCCACAGCGCTCGTCGCGTCGTCGCAGCCGGGGCAAGCGTCTCGGTTGAGCACCATGTCGGGCGCGTCCGTCGGCAGACGCGGTAGTCCGCGCGTTCGGGGAGGCGGCGTCCATGCGGTGCAGCGACTTGTGACCAGCCCGCCAGTGCAATGCGCTGAACATATCGACGGCGGCCTCGAAGCACGACTCTTCGGAATCCTCGTCGGAGCCGCGGGAGGAAGGCGACATGCTGTCAGCAGGCAGGCAGGGCTGTCGAGTATCCGAGATCAAAGAGCATCTCTCACGCTTGAGACGACTCTCGCAGCAGCCATCGGCTGCCGTGAACTGCGGAGCCCAGCGCCGGAGATCGATCACATGTCTCCATGCTCTGCCAGCGGTCTCCGTCTCTCGACCGACCTCATGCTGGGTCGAACCGTCGTTGAGAGAATCCGTGCGCTGGCTGACAAACAGGTCAGTAGGCGCCCCAGTTGCTCAGCAGGATCGTGATGTCCTGTCCATTGACGAGGCCATCGCCACCGAGGTCATAGAAATCCGATGGATAGCCCCAGAAGGCGAGGATTTGGCTGAGATCGGCACCGTCGACCAGGCCATTCAGATCGAAGTCGCCTCGCGCGATCTCGCACTGGTCCGGAACGCCATCTCCATCTTCATCGGCATCACCCGAGGCAACGCCGCATCCATCAAGGATGCCGTCATCATTGCAATCGAGCGCCGGATCGGCCGCGATCTCGCATTGATCGATCACGCCATTCCGATTGCAATCGAACCACGCAGAGTCGGCCGAGAGGTCGCATGAGTCGTTCCTCCCGTTGCCGTTGCAGTCGCTGAACATCTCGGGAATCTCGATCGTGATTCGCACCCAGCTTGCGGGGCACTCCGCGGCACTCACCTGGACCGATGGCTCGACAAGCACGGTGATCGCGCCATCGGCGGCGAAGCCTGCGTACTGCGTCGCCGAGAGCACGATCTGCGCTCGATCCGGCGTCGATGGGCAGTCGCTGGCGCTACCGGCGGCCGCGAAGACGATGAACGGCGCTCCGTCGATCTTGATTCCGAGGAACTCGCTCGTTGCGCCCAGGTCTCCGACTGCGTCAATCCTGACGACGACGTCAGCACCTGCGCCGATCGGCAGGCCATTGAAGGTGTGCGACTGAGGCTGCCCTGATCCAAGGGGCGCCAGGCTGGGAGATTGGCGGGGAGTGAGTCGTAGATCGCAGGTCATGGCTGCCGAGTGAAGCGTGCCGGCGGACACACCGCTCATCTGCGGCAGGTTGGCGGGGACAATCGACTGGCCCCAGTCGAAACCGGAGTGTGAGTCCGTTTCTCCGGAACCCCAGCACATCACGCGACCGTCCGCGGTGAGCGCGATGTTGTGCTCTCCTCCGGCCGAAAGCGCGGTAAACACCGGAGCCTTCGGCGGAGTGTTCGCTTGGCCGCCCGCGTTGCTTCCCCAGCCACGCATCACCCCCGTTCGCAGGAGGGCGATGGAATGGGATGCGCCTGCGGAGATTGCAGACGCGTTCACTCCGGCCGGCACGTCGAGCTGGCCGTAGATGTTCCTTCCCCAGCAAGCCACCGCCCCATTGCGCTGAAGCGCGACCGTGTGATAGCAGCCGGCACGCACAGAGACCACAGGTGGTAGCGAAGCGGGGACCGCACATTGATCCTCCACGTTCGATCCCCAGCAGATCACGCTTCCATCCGAGCGCAGCGCGACGCTGTGGTCGTTGCCACCGGCGATCTCGGTCGGCGAGACAAGACCAGGTGGCATGGTGGCCTGTCCCGAGAGATTCTTGCCCCAGGCTCGCAAGGTGCCATCAGATGCGATCACGAGGCTGTGTTCGCCACCCGCGGCGACTGATCTGCAGATGGAGAGGTCCGCAGGCACGGTGCTCTGGCCGTAGGAGTTAGAGCCCCAGGCAACCACCCGACCCGAACTCGTCAGCGCGATGTTGTGGAATCCACCGGCCGAAAGGGAGCGTACGGTCTCGATCAGCTGCGGCGGATTGCACTGACCCTCGACGTTCCGGCCCCAGCAGATGACTCGACCATCCGCGGCTACTCCCTGCGTCGCGAGCAACCAGCCCGCGATCGAGACGCTCGAAAGTGCGAGATTTTGCAGGCGGCGGTGATGGGCGGTCAGGCGAGCGTTGATGCGATTCATGCGTGCGTTCTCCGTACGACGGTCCTAAGGAGCCGCCGAAATCGGAAACGCAAGCCAAGTGCCGATCATGGCGCGAAATCGACAATCCGGGCCAACTGCGACGGCTTTCGTCTGTGCAGTTTGCTCAAAATGTCAAGCCATGGTTGCGGGAGTGTGACCGCTCACGCGTGGATCGCGCGGTTCTCCGTCGCCAGCGCCGCCTCGTGCAGCGCCTCGTGCATCGTCGGGTGTGCATGCACCGTCGAGATGACGTCCTCGATCGTCGCCTCGACGCGGCGTGCAAGTCCCATCTCGCCAATGAGTTCGCTCGCGTCCTCGCCGATGATGTGCGCGCCGAGGATCTCGCCATACGG
>CAINNT010000185.1 GCA_903851225.1 uncultured Chloroflexota bacterium | reverse complement strand
GGCATCTCAGCGCTCCACGACGACGCGTACGCGGGTGGCGTCCTTGCCCTTGGTGAGGTCGGCGACGAAGGCGTCGAAGCGCTCCTTCAGTTCGCCGACCGTGCACGGGACGCCACCGTCGGTGAGCGCCGAGCGGAGCCGCGCCTCGGTGAGCACGACCTTCTCGAGCCCACTTAGGATCTCCTGGAGCGCCTTCACAAACGCGGGGCTCACCGGGTCGGGCAGGCTCTCGCTCTTGAGGAAGGCCTCGGCGGCGTCACGGCCTTCGCCCGCTCCGAGGAGCTCGATGTTCCCGGAAACGGTCGGGTCCTGGAGGTTGCCGAGGAGCGTGTTTGTCCAGCTCTGGAGCATGTCGTCGAGATCGGCATCGAGCTGACCGATGCGGTCGCCCGCCTTGGTCCCGGCGAAGGGCTCCTCGACAGGGCGGAACGCGCAATGCGCGCAGATGGGATCGGCGTCAAGGTCCTGCTTCGTGAGGCTGAAGCAGGTCTTCAAGGCAAACAGCGTGTTTTGAAAGTCGCGCAGTTGCTGGGTAGGCATCATTTCGACCGTCGAGATCTGCTGGAGCTGCTTGAGGCGCGGGTCCTGCCCCAGCCGAGCCTTGCGCTGGTCGTCAGTGGCCCCGAGGCGGGCCTGTACGTGGAGCTGTAGGTAGGCGTCTTGATAAGCCGTCTTGAGTTCCGCCAGGGCCTGGCCGAGAGCCCGCTGAAAGCCCGAGTCGGCGCGGTGCTTCGGGCTCGTGATCTTGGCCATCAGCTCGCCGCGTCGTTCCCGCATCTGGTCCACCCAGGAGTGGCCTGCTTGGAGCACCGCCTCGGCCTTGCCGAGGTACGAGGTCGTGGGCCCGACCTGCTGGACCAGCTCGCCGAGTTCCTCGACCTCGCGCACGAGCGCGAGCCCGGGCCGCTGCGCCTGGATGGCTGCGACGTCATGCGGGAAGCTCTTAAGCTTGCCGGCGGTATTGAAGGCCTGGAGCGACTCGAGGAAGCGCTTCAGTTCGCTAAGGCGCTGCCGCCACTCGGTCTGTTCCTGCTCCGAGAGGATGGGCTTGCCCCACAGCACCATGTCGGCCACGTGGGCGTGGGCGAACACCGCCTTGTTGACCAACTCGGCGACCTTGGCTTGCAGCTGGGTCACCGCGTCGTCGCGCTTGGCCGGGTTGACGATCAGCCCCTGGGGCACGCCGAGCAGATCGAAGAGTTCCTGGAGTGCCCCGAGCGGCAGGTCTCGTGGACGCTCAAGGTGCTTGAACTGCGCGACGTCGTTGACCGACAACTTCGCGAACTGGTCGATTGCGCCGGCGTCGATCTTTTTGCCGGTAATACTCAAGAGCACGTCACCGCTGTGAACCAGTCCGGCGAGCACCACCGCAAGGAACTCCGGCTCAAGCCGGAAACGGGTCCAGTAGTCGACACCAGCCTGCTCCTGGACAAGTTCGGAGCGGTTGAGCACCTGGCCCTCGCCCTTGACGGCCAATTGTTCAATGAGGTACTTCGCATAGCGAGACTCGCGCGGGCGAAGCTGGTCGCCGTCGAGCATCTCGAGGGCATCGAGAACGCCTGTCCCCAGCTTGCTCTTCACGCTGCCTGCGATCCAACGCAGGGCATCCTGCGCCGCCTGCCCTCGGTTTGCGCGAGTGATGGACGTATCGAAGATGGGGTAATCCGGCGCCGTATCCGTGAAGTGCGTGGATAGCGACACCGATGCCGCGACATCGACGTAGTCACGCACACTACCCCGCGATGGGGCGCGCGCGAAGAGGCTCTGGAGAAGTTCGCCCAGGCTTCGCGCCTTCCCCTGATAAGTGACTTCGTAGACGGTGGTCAGCTTGTCTTGCAGCCAGCGGGTCATGGTCCGCAAGTGCTCGAGCGCCTTGTCGTCATAGACCTTCTTGTTGCTGCCAGAGGCGGTGGCAGAGAGTTCGCGCGCACCCGCGTACAGCTTGAGCGCACGATCGAACTCCTCGTCGCGCTGCGTCAGCCTGAAGAAGACCTCGTCAGGCTTGCGCTCATCCTTGAAGTAGGGCGCTTCGAAGGGCTGGATAAAGTAAAGGTAGAAATCGCG
>CAINNT010000184.1 GCA_903851225.1 uncultured Chloroflexota bacterium | reverse complement strand
CGAAGGGAAGGGGAAGACGACCGACTTCCTCGCCGAGCAGGTCTCAACTGTCGTGCGGTACCAGGGTGGCGACAATGCGGGCCACACCATCGTCATCGGCGACGACACCTTCAAGCTGCACCTTGTCCCCTCTGGCGTCCTTTATGGACATATCACCCCAATCATCGGGCCAGGGGTGGTGGTCAACCCCGCCACGCTGATTCGGGAGCTCGATGGCCTCATCAGTCGCGGCATCGACATCTCGAAGGTGCGCGTCAGCCACGCCGCACACCTGATCCTTCCGTATCACGTGGCGCTCGACAAGGCGCGTGAGAGCGCGCTCGCTGGTGCCAAGGTGGGGACCACCCAACGCGGGATCGGGCCCGCCTATGAGGATCGCGCCGCTCGGCTCGGCCTCCGGGTGGAGGATCTCCTAGACCCAGAATCGGCGACAGCGCGACTCGCTCGTGTGCTCCCAGAGAAGCGGGCTCTCCTCGCCGCTCTCGGCGCTTCTGACTATGACGATGCAGTTGACGCTCATGCGATTGCCGCGCTGATCGCCTCATGGGGCGAACGCCTGCGCCCACATATCGCCGACACGAATGACCTCGTACAGCGCGCCTACGCCCGCAAAGAACACCTGCTCTTCGAAGGTGCCCAAGGGGCGATGCTCGACCTCGACCATGGCTCTTACCCATTTGTCACCTCGTCACATCCCATCGCGGGTGGCGCTGCCACCGGCGGTGGTATCGCCCCGTTGCAGATCGATGAAGTCATGGGGGTGATGAAGGCGTACGCAACGCGTGTCGGCTCGGGCCCGTTTGTGACTGAGCTCACCGATGCAATTGGAGAGCGCATCGCCGTCACCGGACATGAGGTTGGCACGACCACGGGTCGCCGTCGCCGTGTCGGCTGGAACGACGCAGTCCCACTCCGATACGCCGTAGAACTCAATGGCGTCTCGAGCATCATGTTGAACAAGCTCGACGTGCTCTCAGGAATTCCAGAGATTCTGCTCTGTGTTGCGTACGACATCGATGGCACGCGCGTCGATCGCTGGCCAACTTCGAGCGCTGATCTTGTGCGTGCAAAGCCCATCTACGAACGATTCTCTGGCTGGGAGCAAGAGATCAGCAAGGTTCGCGCGCTGGCTGACCTTCCCGAAAACGCACGCCGCTATGTCACTGCATTGGAAGAGATCGCCGGTGCACCGATCGTGCTCCTCTCTGTTGGCCCTGAGCGAACACAAACCATTGAACGTGCGTGGCGACCGCTGCGCCGCGCTGCGCGATGATTCCCCGCTATGCCACGCCGGCGATGGCGGCGATCTGGAGCGACGAGGCACGCTGGAACGCAGCACTTCGGGTTGAGCTTGCGGTGCTGGAAGCGCAAGCGGGCACTGGTGAGGTGCCCCCAGATGCCGTTGCGGTGATTCGCGCCAAGGCGAAGGTTGACGTTGCTCGTATCAACGAGTTGGAGCGCACAACAGATCATGATGTCGTCGCGTTCGTGAACCAACTGGCGGAGAGCGTTGGGCCGGAGGGTCGATGGATTCATCGTGGACTTACGAGTAGCGATGTCGTAGACACTGCGCTCGCCCTGCAAATTCAGAGCGCTGCTGCACTCATCGATGAGGGTCTTGCTCTGCTCATGCGAACGATCATTCGCCGAGCTCGCGAAGAGCGCGACACGATCATGATCGGCCGAACACACGGTATGCACGCTGAGCCAACGACGATGGGTGCCAAGATGGCAACGTGGGCCTTTGAAGTCTCACGCGCGCGAGAGCGGATCGCAACTTCCGCCGCCGACGCTGCGACAGGGAAGATCTCCGGTCCGGTCGGAACCTATTCCCAGATCAGCCCCGAGGTCGAAACGATCGCGTTGGAGGCGCTCGGCTTGCGCGCCGATCAAGCGAGTACGCAGATCGTGCAGCGCGATCGCCATGCCGCATTCGTTTCGTCAATTGCCATTGCGGGGGGTAGCCTCGAGCGAATCGCGACGGAGATCCGACACCTCCAACGATCTGAAGTCGACGAGATGCGTGAACCGTTCCGTTCGGGCCAAGCTGGAAGTTCGGCCATGCCGCACAAGCGCAATCCGATCAAGAGCGAACGAATTGCCGGCCTTGCACGTCTCTTGCGGGGGTATGCCGCTGCGGCGATGGAGAACCAGCCGCTCTGGCACGAGCGTGATATCAGCCACAGCTCAGCCGAGCGCATCCTGCTACCCGATGCGACCTCACTCCTCGCCTTCATGGTGGAGTCGCTCAACGGCGTGATTCACGGGGCAGAGATTCGACGCGAGCGCATGGTGGAGAACTTCGAACGGGGGCTCGGGCTGCATGCCGCGTCACGACTCCTGACCGCACTGGTCGATCGCGGCGCGGAGCGCACCGTCGCCTACGCCATGGTGCAAGGCGCGGCGGCTCGGGCTCAAGAGCAGGCCACTCATTTACGGGAGGTCTGCCGTTCCACGCCCGAGATCACTGCCGTACTGGAGAGCGCGACGATCAACTCGCTCTTCGACGAACGGCGTGCGACGCGGAACGCGGGGGTGCTTGTCGACCGTCTGACGCACCTTGGCTGACGCTTCACGGCCCAACCTCTCACGAGGGCTTTCAAGAGTGGTGCGGCACGGCGCCATTCGGTTGTGCCTCCTCGGTGTCTTGCTCATGGCACTGCTCCGAGCCGATGGCGCAACATCGAGGTCGCTCGCGCAAAGTGCACTGAAGCGTGGGCCGGAGCCACTTCGAACTCTCTCGCGCTACCTGGAGCAGCATCGCGCATCGCCGCTTGCCAACCTGGTGGAGTTCATCACGCGGACTCGCCTGCTTCCAGGGAGCGAGCTCGCCCTGCTTCGTGCGGCCGCGCTGGCATCACGTGCAACAAGCTTGAATTCGATTGATGCAGTGGTTGCCAGCATCCTGACACCTCGTCCGCGCCACCATCGTGCGGAGCCTGCATGGCCCAACTATGCAGCGACGGGAGGGACGCGATTCATCGTCGAACGCTCGTCCGCAAATCCGTACTACGGAGCGATGTACTCGCAGCTTGATCGAGCGGGGTTTGATGTCCACTGGGTTTCCAGATTCGAGGAACTCTTGGACGCGCTTGACGACGCACAGCGTGGCGGCGAGTCGCCCCACGTGCACCTCGATCACTGGCTCACGCACGATCGAGTGCGTCCGCTACTCAGCCGACTGCATGAGCGCAGCAGCCTCTCCGTCTCGATTCACGACCTACCACAGAGATCAAGTCGACGCGAGTCCACAGCAGACACCGACGCCATCCTGCGG
>CAINNT010000183.1 GCA_903851225.1 uncultured Chloroflexota bacterium | reverse complement strand
CCGATAACGGTGACTTTGCGGCGCGTAATCCTTGCCATCACTCCTCCTCTTTCGGCGGGGTCGCCGAACACGCTGATCCTACCGCTGGCGCCGCATCTTCGCGGGAGTTGCCGCACGCACCCGCACGATGGCGACCGCAAGCGTGACGATCAGCACAGCCCCCATGACGAAGTAGGCGGTCGCAATGCCGCCCACCTGCCAGTTCTCCAATCGAAGTCCCTCCAGGGCGATGCGGGTGACGCTGTACCAGGCAACAGCACTAAGGCCGATCATGCCGGGGAGGAGATGCCCCTTCAGGCGCTGCCCGAGCGCTGGAAGGATGAGCGCACCCGCCAGCCCCGAAAGCGACTCGTAGAGGAAGAGGGGGTGGAAGCGTGTCGCATCTCCTACGGCTGCGCATGAGACGCTGGCGGCACGGTGGGCGCAGTCAATTGCGAGGCCCCAGGGGAGATCGGTTGGTGCGCCATAGAGCTCCTGATTGAACCAGTTGCCCCAACGGGCGATGGCCTGCATCACCAAGATCGCCGGACCAGCCACGTCAACCCAGCCCCACGGCTCCTGACGCCAGCGGCGCAGGATCACCACGAGTGCGATCGTCCCCGTAATGAGGCCGCCTGGAGCACCGAGTCCCTCGTACGGCGGAATGAGAGCGGCGATCGGATTCGCCGCGTAGAGCCGATCCCACGCGTCAATGACGTGATAGAGGCGACCGCCAATCAGGGCGGCGATCGAGATGATGATCAGGCCATCCAGGATGAGCTTCTCGTTCAGAGAGCGACGACGTGCCTCGCGAACCATGAAGCGATAGGCCACCAGCAACCCGACAGCGTAGAGCAGCCCATACCAGCGAATGACCAGCGGCCCGATCTCGAACAGGATCGCGTCTGGTGGCGTTGGAAGCATCTAGACGTTGACTCCGATGAGCGAGCCGACTCCGTAGGTGATGGCCGCCGCTGCAGCACCGATGGCAAGTTGTCGCAGCCCTGAATAGAGTGCCGACTTGCCCGTGAGCAGGCTGACCGCGGCGCCAACGCTAAAGAGCGCGACCGCCGTGACGGCGATACTGGCGATCAACGCGGTTGAACCGGTGAACAGAATGAACGGAAGCAGCGGCAGGAAGGCACCAATCGCGAACGCAATGAATGATCCTGCGGCGGCTCCCCATGGGGAGCCAAGCTCTTCGGGGTCAAGCCCGAGCTCTTCGCGAACCAAGGTTTCGAGTGCGACTGAGGGATTCGACATCAGACGCTTTGCGATCGACGTTGCCTCGTCGTCGGGGAAGCCGCGTGCGCGATAGATTCCGGCAATCTCCGCCTCCTCTTCTTCTGGCATCGCTTCAAGCTCAGCGCGCTCCAACTCGATCTGTCGCTCGAGGAGCTCGGTCTGACTACGCATGGAGACATACTCACCCGCCGCCATGCTGAATGCGCCGGCAAGTAGCCCGGCAATGCCGGCAAGCACCACAAAGCCACCTTGGCCACTCGCCGTGGTGGCACCAGCGATGCCCATCACGAGTGCCGCATTAGAGACAAGGCCGTCGGAGACTCCGAAGATCGTCGCACGTAGCGTGCCGCTGCTCCCCGAGCGGTGCCACGGCTCGCGTGCCTTCGTCTCAGCGAGCGCAGCGCGATGGGCACCGCCACGCTTCTCCCCATCGAGTTCGCGCCAGATGTCGGCGTGCTTCGCCTCATCAGCGGCAATGTCGGTGACCTCAGGGACATCGCCGTGCGCACCATAGACCTCCTCTTCGTACCCCTCAAGCGCCTTGACCATGTCGCTCACGGCACGCGTGCCGAAGATTCGCGCGAGCACGGTGATCTGGCGCACGCGCCAACTTGGACGTTTCGCGGCGGGCACCTGCTCACCGAGGCTCACGAGCTTCGCCTCCCAGATGGAGGCATGTCGACGCTCACTCGCGGCGATGCGCTCGAAGGCGCTGCGACGCGCGGGATCTTTCTCGATTTTGGCGAGGGCGTCGTACAAGAAGATCGCGTCGCGCTCGAGCGCTAGTCCGGCAAGGCTTGCAGCGCGGTCCTTGATCTCTTGCATCAGGGCTCCCCTCTTGCGCAAGCACTGCGCATCGACCCCATCCTAGCGCTCTGTGCAGCGCTAGGTTTGAAGTACCACCCAGCCCTGATCGTCAACGCTCACCACGTGGATCCCGAGCGGAATCTCCGCGGGCGGATCGAGCGGCTCCCCGCTCTCTAAGTCAAAACGAGATAGGTGAAGCGGGCAGGTCACCGTGGGGCGATCAACGGTCGCCGGAGAAAGGAAGCCGCGATCCAACTCGCAGTATTCGTGGGTGCAGACGCCGTCGACCGCCAAGAGCTTGCCGCCGCGATTCACGACCAAGACGGCGATGCCACCCGGCCAGGCGAGACGCATGGTGCCGTCGGGAAGTTCGGCGGCTGGAAAGAGTCGCTCCGCGGGCATGCGTCGTGATTAGGAGGCGAGAGCAGCAGGCTGCTTCGCCAGCGCTGCATCAAGCTTGGCAGCAAGAACTTCGCGGAGGCGCTCTGCCTCGGCATCGAGCGGGAGTGCAGCGACGACAGGCTCCAAGAAGCCCATCACGATCGTGCGACGCGCTTCAGCATCGGTCAGCCCGCGTGAACGCAGGTAGAAGATCTGGGCTGGGTCAATCGGCCCGACGGAGCTGCCGTGCGCAGCCCGCTCGCAGTCCGGTTGGTCGATCCAAAGCGACGGGATCGCGACACTGCGCGCCGTCTTGGAGAGGAGCATGCCGAACTCTCCAAGATAGGAGTTCGTGCCTCGTCCGCTGCGCGGAATCGTGGTGACCCCCTTGATGTACCCGCGCGCATTGCCGGCAAACACGCCTTTGGCCAACAGGTCGCCGACCGTCTTCTGTCCAGAGTGGAGGCTGTACGTGGTGAGGTCATGGATCTGGTCACCGGCACCAAAGACCACCTCAACCTGACGGACTCCGGAACCATCGCCAGCAAGATGGTGATCGATACGACCGCGCACGAGCCGCGCGCCCACCTGTGCCACGGCGAGCTGCAGCTGCGCCATCTCGCCAAACGTGTGGCGGCGGACGGTCACATACGCTCGATCTTCGGGCAGATCTTGGATCGACGAGAGGGCGAGCGATGCACGGGTACCGAGCGAAATCTCGCTGCTTGTTGCCAAGAGCGAGGTTGCAGCTCGAGATGCCGCGGCACCTCCGCTGATCTCCTCCACGATCGAGGCCTGTGCGCCATCGCCAAGTGCCACAGCAATGCGGGCAATGAGGGACGAGCCCGACTCGGGGGCCGCAACGCGAATCACGATCGGTGCGGCGATCCGACCGGCGCTGAGGTTGATCGAAACTCCTGTATTCCAGAGGGCAGCAATGAGCGCTGCGGTGCGATCCTCGGTCGCGCCGCCCATCGGCGCATCTGCAGCGAGTGGGGTGATGTGCAGTCCCGCAGCGGCGGCCTCGGCACCAAGGTGCGCCCCGACACCAGCGCTGGAGATCTCAATCAGTGCCGCCGCCCCATCAGGGAGTGCGCTACTCGGGAGCGCGCGAATCTCCTGCGGTAGAACACGTGGAGCAGCGCGCTCAACCTCCGCTGCCCGCAGATCGACATACCCAGTGAACAGCAGATTTGACTCTGTCGGAAGGGCGTGGAACGCAGCAAGCGCCGCTGAGCGCTCAGCGAGGCCGACCCCACCTGGGCTGAGCTCGGTGATCGTTTCAGTGGTCGCCCACTCAAGTGGGAGGTCAGCGAGTCCGCGTCGGGTCACCCGAGGGCCCCCTCCATCTCAAGTCGAATCAACCGATTGAACTCAAGGGCGTACTCCATCGGCAACTCCTTGGTGAAGACCTCGAGGAAGCCCTGCACGATGAGATTCGTTGCCTCGTTCTCTGTCATTCCCCGACTCATCAGGTAGAAGATCTGGTCATCGGAAACGCGCCCCACCGTGGCCTCGTGGCTCATCGAGGTGTCGTCCTCTTGGATATCGATATAGGGATACGTCTCCGAGCGACTCCCTTCATCGAGGATCAGCGCGTCGCAGCGAACGCTGGTGGTAACGCCTGTTGCACCAGGAGCCACGCGAACGGTACCGCGGTAGGTGGAAACCCCACCATCTTTGCTGACGGACTTGCCAACGATTCGGCTGGTGGTGTTTGGTGCAAGGTGCACCGCCTTCGCACCGGTGTCCTGGTGCTGCCCCTTCGAGGCAACGGCAACGGAGACGATTTCAGCGTGAGCCTTCTCCCCCAGCAGGTAGATGCCCGGGTACTTCATGGTGAGCTGCGCGCCGGTGTTTGCGTCGATCCACTCGACGGTTGCACCAGCGTGCGCGTGTGCACGCTTCGTCACCAGGTTGTAGACATCGTTCGACCAATTCTGAATCGTGGTGTAGCGCACCTTCGCTCCGGGAAGCGCGATGACCTCGACGACCGCAACGTGCAGCGAGTCGGTCGCCCAATTTGGCGCGGTGCAACCTTCAATGTAGTGCAGGCTAGCGCCCTCATCGACAACAATGAGCGTGCGCTCGAATTGCCCGGTGTTCTGGCCGTTGATGCGGAAGTAGGCCTGCAGCGGGAGCGGCACATCGACACCCTTCGGCACGTACACGAATGATCCGCCCGACCAGACGGCCGAATTCAACGCGGCGAACTTGTTGTCTTCTGCTGGCACAACGGTTCCGAAGTACTTCTTGAAGATCTCTGGGTACTCCTTCATCCCCTGATCCGTGCCCATGAAGACCACGCCGAGCTTCTCGAGATCTTCGCGAACGGAGTGGTAGACGACCTCGGAGTCGTACTGCGCACCGACGCCGGAGAGGAACTTGCGCTCCGCCTCGGGAATGCCGAGTCGCTCAAACGTCTTCTTGATCTGGTCTGGGACGTCGTCCCAGGACTTCTCTTCGCGCTCAGAAGGCTTTCGGTAGTAGACGATCTTCGAGAAGTCGAGTTTTGTCAGGTCGCCGCCCCACATCGGCATCGCCCGCCCCTCAAAGTGCTTGAAGGCGCGGAGGCGATACTCCAGCATCCAGGCTGGTTCCCCTTTTGTCTCCGAGATCTCCCGCACGGTCGCCTCGGTGAGACCCGCCTTTGTCTCGCGCAGGTAGGCGATGTCATCGTGGAAGGCGTACTGCTCCCGTTCGTCGCGAACCGTCTCCTTGGCGATCGTCATGGAGCCTCCTTACCTGCGTGATCATGCGGGGTAATCCCGACTGATCGTATCAGGATTGGGCAGGTGCCCCTCTTATGCCGACTTTGCCCTATTGCCGCGCGATAGCCCCTGCTTGAGGCCATCAATCAAGCTGTACACCACCGGGACCACGAGCAGGGTGAGGAGCGTGGATGAGAGGAGTCCACCGATCACCACCGTGCCGAGCTCGGCGGCGATAATCGAGCCTTCGCTTGGCCCTGCCGCGAGCGGCAGAAGCGCCAAGATCGTTGCGACCGCCGTCATGAGGATCGGGCGTACACGAGTTGCGCCAGCGCGCAGCAGGGCATCTTTCGTTGGCACCCCCTCATGGCGCAGCTGCTCCACACGGTCGAGCAGCACGATGGCGTTCGTCACCACGATGCCGATCAACATCAGGAACCCGATGAGCGCCGAGATGCCGATCGGGCGGTTCGTGATGAGCAACGCCGGGAAGGCACCGATCACGGCCAGGGGCAAGCTGAACATGATGACGAGCGGGTCCACCAGCGAATTGAAGACGAGCACCATCGTGAGGTACACGAGCAAGATCGCAACGGCCATCGCCGTGAAGAGGCCGCTGAAGGACTCGTTCTGCTGTTCGGTCACGCCGGCGAGGCGCACCTTGACGTTGCTCAGCTTCCCTGCATCCTGAAGGTCGGTGACCGCGTTCTTCACGGCGGCATTGACTGCGCCGGTGTCGGCCACTGCGATCTCACCGGTCACGTTGGCGGCAAGTGACTGGTCGATGCGGGTGATGCTCGATGGAACCGAGAGCTCCTCGATCGTTGCGATGCTGCTGAGCGGGACCTTCTGCGTGCTGCCCACGAGGTACGCGCCGAGCTCTGTGATGTCGCTGACGGAGCTGCTGTCGATCTTGAGCGAGAGGTTGACCTTCGCTCCGTCGATCGTAATCTGCCCAAGCTGCGAACCCACGAGGAGATTGCGCACCTCACCCGCCACCTGGGCCGCGGAGAGTCCAGCCGCAGCGGCCGCTGACGGATTGACGGTGATCTCGATCTGACGACCCGCCTTCACAAGATCGCTCTTGACGTTCGCGAGGTCGCTGTTGGCGGCGAGCGTGGTGACGATGAGGTCGGAAGCTGCCTCAACATCCGAGGCGCGATCGCCGGTGACGATCACCGAAATGGCGTTGGAGCCGGCGGCAAAGCCGATCTCTTCCACCGTCACGGTCCACCCCTGCGTGCCCACCTCGGCGAGTGATTCCGCCAGCCGAGTCTTCGCTTCGGCAAGGTCCG
The DNA here is from genome assembly GCA_903851225.1 of uncultured Chloroflexota bacterium. Classification (GTDB taxonomy): domain Bacteria; phylum Chloroflexota; class Limnocylindria; order Limnocylindrales; family Limnocylindraceae; genus Limnocylindrus. Next base: position 19,582 of record CAINNT010000183.1, on the reverse strand, counting down.
TATCGGCACTGAGAACGACCGTCATGCGTGCGGCGTTCGGCGCGCGCCCAGTAGTCGCGGCAACGAGCGTCTGCGTCCCGGTCGCATCGGCACTCGGGATTGAGGTGGTTACCAGTTCCACCGTTCCGTCCTTGGCAAGAATTTCGTAGGCGACTCGGCTGCGCGTCAAGACGCGCTCGGTGGAGGTGCCGAGCGGCGGATTCACCGTTACCGTCAGCACCTTCTCGCTCCCGCTATTCAGGAACTGAGTGGGGATTGCGCCCGCAAGTGAGGTTGCCCCAATGAAGAGGGTGAACGCAATCAACAGCGTGGCGAACTTCGTGGCGCGACGTCGCAGCGCAAGCCCGAGCACTGGAAGATAGAGACGTCCCCAAATGGAGACCTCTTCGTGGTCGGTGTCGACGGCATATGGAATGGTCGCCTTGGAACCCTTCACCTTGACCAAGAAGTATGCGAGGACTGGAATGACGGTAAGCGCGACAACCAGAGATGCAAGCAGCGCGTACGTAACCGTGAGCGCGAATGGGAGGAAGAACTGGCTGATCAGACCACCCACGACGCCGAGCGGCAAGAAGACTGCAATCGTCGTGATGGTCGAGCTGGTGATCGCCGAAGAGACCTCGCGCGTGCCGTTCAGCACCGCTTCGCCGATGGGCTCACCCTGGCTGCGGTGACGGTAGATGTTCTCGAGGACCACGATGGAGTCGTCAACGACGCGGCCAACCGCCACCGCGAGTCCACCGAGGGTCATGATGTTGATGGTGATGCCGGTGGTCGACATCAGAATGATCGCCGCCAAGACGCTGAGCGGGATGCTCACGGCGGCAACGATGGTTGACCGAAGGTTGAGCAAGAAGATGAAGATGACAACAACGGCGAAGGCCGCCCCGAGGCCACCCTCCTTCACGAGCGCGTCGATTGACTCCAGGATGAAGATCGACGAGTCGGTCACGATCGAGTGCTTGACCTGCGCATCGTGCGCGGCGGCAAACTCTTCGATCGCGGCGATTGAGTCCTGCGCGGTGGTGACGGTGTTCGCATCGGCCGACTTGCTGACGCTAATGGTCAGGCCCGGGGTCCCGTTCGTCTCGGACCAGCCGGTGGTGTGCACCTCGGCGAGCGAGACGGTCGCGACATCCTTCAAGAAGATTGGGTACGGCTGCCCAGCTGGGGTCACGCCGCCGCCGACAATGAGGTTTTCCAGATCAGCAACCGAGGTGAAGCGGCCGGTTGCCGAGACGGGCACCAGGCTGGTGCCGACTGGGAGTTGGCCGCCCGGATAGGTCAGGTTGTTCGCCTGAATGAGACCCTGCACCTGCGACATGCCGACGCCGGTAGCGGCAAGTTTCGCCGCGTCGAGCTGAATAAACGCCTGCGTCTCGACGCCGCCCGAGAGATCCGCCGCGGAGATGCCGCCGATGCCCCGAAGACTCGGCATCAGCTCGCTCTGCGCGAGAGCTGCAAGCTCTGTGAGGGTTGTCTCACCCTTCGGGGTGAGAGTGGCAATCACGACGGCAGATGAGTTGATGTTGAAGTTGCGAACGACTGGGGTTACGCCTGTCGGGAGGCGGGAACTGGCGATGGCAGTTTCAATCTGACGAAGGATCTCCTTGACGTCGCTCCCGTAGGCGAACTGCGCGGAGACAAAGCCGAGGCCGGTCGTTGAAACGGAGCGAAGCGACTCAACGCCAGCCACTGAGGCGACGGCGGCCTCAATCGGCGCGGCTACCTGCTCGGCGACATCGGCGGTGCCTGCCCCGGGGTATGGGGCAATGATCGTGACGATCGGGAAGTCGATGTTTGGAAGCAGCTCCTGCTTCAGGCTTCCCCAGCTCGCTGCGCCCCCGCCGAAGATTGCGAGTGCGATCAGGATGGTCACACTGCGTCGAGCGACCGCGAGCTTGGTCAGGAAGAACATGGAACCCCCCTCTATGCGCCGGTTGGAGTGGGCAGCAGAGCCCAGCAGGCGTAGTATCGCGGAATCCCGCCGAGGATGCTGCGGGGCTGAAGGATCGTTAAGGGGGGTTAATCATGACCACACGAACGGCGACCGCGGTATGGGACGGAACGCTTCTCGAGGGTTCGGGGGCGATCACCTCGTTTGAGAGTGGTGCGATTGGCAGGCTGCCAGTGAGTTGGCCACGTCGATCAGAGGCACATGGCGGCGCAACCTCTCCCGAGGAGTTGCTTGCGGCGGCGCACGCATCGTGCTTTGCGATGGCCCTCTCAGGCGGTCTCGCGCGCAACAACACACCAGCGAAGCACCTCGACGTTTCGGCAACGGTGACCTTTGAGAAGGTCGAAGCGGGTTGGCGCGTCACGAAATCAGCGCTCACCCTGCGGGGCGAGGTCCCCGGCCTCGATTACGACAAATTTGCGGAGCTTGCCGAAGCTGCGAAGGGCGGATGCCCTATCTCCGCAGCCCTGGCTGGGAACGTCGAGATCACGCTCTCGATTCCCGACTAGGCCTCGTCTCGCACCGCACGGATCGCTGCGGCGGTCCCGCGGGCAATGCGTGAGATCTCTTCGTCGCCGATGACGAACGGTGGGCCGATCACGAGCTGATCGCCGTCAACGCCGTTCGCTTGACCTGTTGCGCTGTAGAGCAGGAGTCCGACATCGGTTGTGTTCTTCGCCCGCGCTACCACACGTTCGGTGACGCGCTTAGCACGAGCATGTGGCGCCTTGTTCGCACGATCGGCAACCAGCTCTACTCCGAGGAGGAGTCCGCGCCCGCGAATCTCACCGACCCATGGATCGTCGGCGAGCTCCGCGCTAAGCGCCGCGCGCAGCTGGTCACCTCGTGATGCGGCGGTCTCAATGAGATTCTCGTCGCGCAGGATCTTCAGCACCGAGCGGGCGACGGTGGCGCCAGGAATCGAATGGCTGTAGGTGAATCCGTGGACGAATCCGCTCGCCAAGATCGGCTCAGCAACATGCGCTGCGGCAGCAACGAAGCCGAACGGCCAGTAGCCGCTGGTTACGCCCTTTGCGGCGAGCAGCAGATCTGGCTGCAGGTTCCAATGATTTACGCCGAACCAGGTTCCCGTTCGGCCGAATCCGGTCATCACCTCATCGGCAACGAGCAGCACCTTGTTGCGCGCACACCAGGCGCTCACTGCGGGCCAGTAGTCGTCGGGTGGCACGGCGGCGGCGAGCGTCGCACCGGCGATCGGCTCCGCAACAAAGGCGGCGATGCGTCCTGGGCCAACGCGCGTAAGCAGCGCATCAAGTTCGGCGACCGCCTCGGCGCCGCTGCCAATCGCGTTCGCACCGTCAAGTCCTGCCCGATAGGTATACGGGGCCGAAACATGCTCGAAGCGTCCGAGCCACGGCTCATACGGTCGGCGCAGGCCGGTTCGACCGGAGAGGTCGAGCGCGCCCAACGTGTTGCCGTGATAACTCCCCCAACGGCTCACCACCACGGTGCGATCGGGCTCGCCCTGCGCGAGCCAGTAGGCGCGCACCATCTTGAGCGCCGTCTCAGCCGCCTCGGAACCGCCAGAGACTGGATAGAGCGAGGGGTCACGCATCGGCAGCAGAGGGCCGATCTCGCTCGCCCACGCATCGAGAGCCTCGGCGGTGAAGGCACTCCCATGGGCGTAGGCAATCTTTTCCATCTGCGAAGCGGCGGCATCGGCAACGGCGCGACGTCCGTGACCGATGCCCACCACGATCGCGCCGCCAGCGGCATCGAGGTAGCGACGCCCAGTGTTGTCGGTGATGTACGCGCCGTCACCAGTTGCGGCGACGGGGAGCGCAGGACCGCCGCGACTGAAGATCTTGCCGCTACTCACGAAACGTATGCACCTGTTGGATCGAGCTCCTCACGAATCAGTCGCAGCTCTTCGTCAGTCGGTGCCGGCGTCGCGGGGACGTTGTGTGGAATGCGGATCTCCCAACCAATCGACGCGCGCACCTCATCAAGGGTTGCGCCAGGGTGCAAGCTGCGCAGTGCCATCTCACCATCGTCATCGAATCCGTAGACGCCAAGATCGGTAATCACTCCCGATGGTCCGCTACCACCCCACCCCTGCGCCGCACGAGTTTTTGCGGCCGTGACAGCACCGCCGAGGTTTCCGGGAGAGGTGCGGAAGTCGAGTTCCTTCACAAAGCTCCGCGTGCTCTGGCGCATGATCACCAGAATCTCTTTGGCGTTAATCGCGATCTCACAGGCGCCGCCTGACCCTGGGAGACGCGTCTTTGGCGCAGCGTAGTCACCGATCACTGTCGTGTTTAGGTTGCCGAACCGATCGATCTGTGCACCACCGAGGAAGCCGACATCAATGCGACCCCCCTGCAAGTAGAGACCGAAGAGGTCGTGCATGGAGACGGTTGCGGTAGAGCCCGTCACGATCGTTGGATCACCAATCGAAAGTGGGAGTCGTGCCGGATTGGCGCCGAAGACTCCCGCTTCATAGACGAGCTCCATCTCTGGTGCAACCGTCCGCTTGGCAAGATTGACTGCGATGTTCGGGAGGCCGACCCCCACAAAGCAGACGCGCTTTCCCGTCAGGGCGTGCGCTGAGGCAACCACCATGAGCTCGCTCTTGCTCGCCGGGCGTTTTCCGCTCATCGGTAGTCTCCGTAGTCGACCGAACCAGATGGGGCGCTCGTCGGCGTCAGCCCCTTGAAGTACTCGCTGCCGAACTTCGCCACGTAGGCGGCACGATCCGGTACGCCGTAGACCCACTCCTGTAGCCACGCCTCGGTGGCGGCGGCATCACGGCTGATGGTGTCCCACTCACGGTAGAAGGCATTGTCGCGGTCGTACGAACCTTGAACGTACGACGGGTGCGCGCCAAACGGCTCGCAGACGACGGCGTCGACGATGAGACCGGGGATGATCGTGCGATTCGGGTCGGCGCGAATCACGCTCGTCGGCACGATCTCTTCGACCACCGCGATCACGCGCTTCGCGGCGAAGGCCGCCTCTTTCTGGCAGCCGAGCAGGCCCCACATCTGGACGTTCCCCTCGGCGTCGGCGCGTTGCGCATGGATGATCGTGACGTCAGGGTTGAGCGGTGGCACTGCGTAGACCTCTTCGCCACCGAATGGGCTCTGCACCGTGCGAATCAGCGGGTTCACCTTCGGCAGGTCGCTCTCGGAGTAGCTGCGCAGCGGATAGAAGGGAAGGCGATGCGCGCCGGCAACATAGCGGCCGACCATGCCGTGGTGGCTGTACTCCTCGATCTCCAGGAGAGTCTCGCCAGGCGCGAGCGCCCCCGGCTCCGTGCGGCGGCGGATTGCATGGAGCGAGCCGACGCCAGGATTGCCGAGCCAGCTGAAGATCAGCTTCGTGGCGCAGCCGGCGGCAACCATCTGGTCGTACACCAGATCAGGTGTCATGCGCGCCAACGTCAGGTTGCGGCGCTTCTGTCGAATGATCTCGTGCCCAGCGGCAAACGAGATGCAGTGCGTGAACCCCTCGATGGCAACCGTGTCACCGTCGTGCACATTCGCGGCGATTGCCGTGCGCATGTCAGCGACTTTTGAAACGCTCATTCAGTCACTCCTGCGCAAGCGGAGTGCGGCCCGCGCATGGGCGCCTGCTCAGTGCCGCGCGGCGACTGCCGCTGCGGCCTCGCAGAAGATGCGAATGGCGGTCTCCATCTCGGCCTCGTTCACCACAAGTGGCGGGCTCATGCGCACGCCGCGGTCACCGCAGGTCAGCACCAAAAGGCCCCGTTCAAACGCCTCGACCTCCACCTCGCCAGCGATGTCACCATCGGTGAAGTCAACGCCGATCATCAGGCCAATGCCGCGAATGTCGGTGACGTGCTTGTTCCCCTTCAGGCCGGCACGAAGTCCTGTCAGCGCCTGTGCGCCGCGATCGATAGCGTTCTGCATCAGGTTCTCGTCGTGGATCACTTCCAACGTGGCGATCGCCGCCGCAGCGGCTACGGGATTGCCGCCGAACGTCGAGCCGTGCGAGCCGGGCTTCCAGCGCATCCAATGCTCCTTTGCGATCACCGCGCCGATCGGCATCCCGGAGCCGAGCCCCTTCGCCGCAGCGACGATGTCGGGCTCAATGCCGAAGTTCTCGATTGCCCACATCTTGCCGGTACGACCCGCACCCGACTGCACCTCGTCGACGACGATCGCGATGCAGTACTTGTCGGCAATCGCCTTCAGTCGCGGGAAGAAGTCTTTGTCTGGAACGACATAGCCGCCCTCGCCCTGCACCGGCTCCACCACAAAGGCGGCGATCTCGTCACCCGGAATGGTTCGCGCGATGATGCGCTGCTCCAGTTCGTCGAGGCCCTCGCTGCCGAACGGCACGTGCAAGAAGCCAGGGGCGAGGGGTCCGAAGTGGGCGTGATACTTCGCCTTCGAGTTCGTTAGGGTGAGCGAACCGAGCGTGCGGCCGTGGAAGCCACCGACGAATCCGACGATCCACTGGCGACCGCTCATGTAGCGCGCCAACTTGATGGAGGCCTCTACCGCTTCGGTACCCGAATTTTGAAGCAGGACCTTCGATGGTCCTTTCCATGGCGCAGATGCGGCGAGTGCCGATGCTAGCTCCTGGTAGCGCTGCTCATAGAAGTCGGAGGCGCTGTAGTGCAAGAGGCGCTGCGCCTGCTCCACGATCGCGTCGACGACGCGTGGGTGGCAGTGACCGGTGGAGTTCACGGCAATCCCCGCGCAGAAGTCGAGGAAGACGTTCCCGTCTTGATCCTCTACGCCCATCCCGAAACCGCGGACCGGAGCAAACGGATAGGCGCGTGGCAGGCTTCCGGACACCACCGCCTGGTCGGCGGCTACCTGAGCGAGCGCCTTCGGGCCTGGCACCTTCGTCACAAGGTGCGGCAGCGTGGCAGGCCAGGTCGCAGGCTTCTCAGCGATCGTCATGGTGCCCCTCCTGTGGATGCTTTGTATGCGGAGTGTATACGAGGGGTGCCCCCGTTCAGCGGACGATCGTCTGACTCTGCTCGCGCAGATACTGTTGAACGTAGTAGAGGCCGCCGCCCGACTTGCCCGTCGTGCCGGACTTCTTCCAGCCCCCGAACGGCTGAACCATTGGCCACGCGCCCGTCGTCGCGCCGGCGCGGCGATTCACGTAGATCACGCCGCCATCGATGGTATCGAGGAACGTCTTGATCTCGGCCTCGTCCTCGGTGTAGCACCCTGCAGTGAGGGCGTACTCGCTTTCGTTTGCGAGAGCGATTCCCTCTTCGAACGAGGCAACCTTCGCCACCACGACGAACGGCGTGAAGAGCTCGTCTTTGAAAAGTCGATGGGTTGCCGGGAGGCCGGTCACGACGGTCGGCGCGACATAGAAGCCCTTGGCCAGGTCGCCGTCGGTCAGTTGCCCACCGCCAACAGCAATCGTGCCGTCACGCTTCGCCTCGTCGCACGCCTTCAAGAAGGTGTCGACAGAACGCTGGTTGATGACCGGCCCAAGGAAGATGCCGCGCACCGTTGGGTCTCCAACCTTCAGCGCCTTGGTCTTCTCGACGAGGTGCTTCACAAACTCGTCATGCACCGAAGCCTCGACATAGACGCGACTGTTCGCCGAGCACTTCTGTCCACCGAGTCCGAATGCCGAACGGAGCACACCTTCGGCCGCCTTCTCGAGGTCGGCCTTCTTCGAGATGATCGTTGGATTCTTTCCGCCCATCTCCACGATAACCGGCTTCGGATAACTCTTTGCGAATGATCGATACACCTGCATGCCAACGTCCGACGAGCCGGTGAAGGTGATGCCGGCAACGTCGTGATTCTCTTGCAGTTCGGCACCAACGCTTTCGCCCGGCCCCATCACCATGTTGAAGACACCCGCGGGAATGCCTGCGTCACTGATCGCCTGCGAGAGCAACACTGCCGAGAGGGGTGCGTCTGACGACGGCTTCAGCACAACAGAGTTGCCGGCAACAAGTGCCGCGCCAACCGGTCCGCCCATGAGCGCGAACGGGAAGTTGAAGGGGCTTATCACTGCCCAAACTCCGTACGGTTTGAGGATGGTGGTGGTCTCTACCTTTGCGTCACCGAGGTTGCCCATGGTGTGCACGTATCCCTTGTTGCGTTCAACCTCGCTCGCGTAGATGCGGAAGAAGTCCGCGGTCTCCTCGACATCACCGAGTGCCTCGAGGCGATTCTTCCCGACTTCAATCGAGAGGAGCGCGGAGTAGAGGAACTGTCGCTCGCTGATCAGCTCAGCCGCCGCGCGAATCAGCGAGACGCGCTCCTGCCATGGTCGCTTTGACCAGGCTGGGTACGCCGCCTTCGCCGCGGCAATCGCCGCCTTGGCGGTGGTGCGATCACCCTTGCTGAAAGTACCGACGACGCTGCCATCGATTGGAGACTTCTTCACGAACGTGTCACCCGCGGTAGCCCAGCTGCCGTTGATGAAGTTGCCGTGTGCACCACCCATGAGGGCCCGAGCCTGCGCAAGGCCGGCCTCGTAGCCAATGTGGATCTCCTCGTTCGAGTCGCTCAGGGTGGCGTAGGTGATCTTCAGCTTCTCAGGCATTGGTCAGTCCTCACTTATGCGGCGCACGTGGGGTGCGCCATCGCGCAGAGTCTACCGTGCGGCGGCGGCTCGGCACGAGGGGCAGCGCCCCTGAAGCGAGAGGTGGTCGAGGTCGGCGGCATAGCCCGTGGCGCGCTCGATCGCGGCGAGGATCGGCTTCGCGACATCAGCATCGATCTCGACCTCGGCACCACAGCCGTGGCAGTGCACGTGACCATGCGCGACCACCTCCTCTAGGTGATAGGTCTCTCGGCCATCGACGCCATGGTGGTGGGTCGCAAACCCAAGCTCCTCGAGGAGATCGAGGGTGCGGTAGACCGTTGACGGGGTGGCCGAAGGATCTGCTGCTCGCACGAGCTCCACGAGTTCTGCCCCGGTCGCGTGGCCATCGGACGCGGCAAGCACGTCGGCGATTACCTGCCGCTGCTCGGTCCATCGTTGGCCGCGCGCCTGCACTGCCGCCTGCAAGCGGGTGGCCAGGGTCTCTTTCGGATCGGAAGCGTTCGCCATCTCCCGCAGGATACGGGATGGCTTATTGCAACATGTTGCGATAGACTCCCTCCACGATCTAGCTTCAGATGCTGGGCGTAAGGAGGCTCGATGCACCCGCAGCTCCACATCCCTGACGGGTTCCTCTCGCCGCAGATTTCCCTCCTCCTGTGGGTCGCCAGTGCAGTCCTTCTCGGAGCTGCTGTGCGAAAGACAAGTCGTAGCGATGTGCAGTTGAACGCGTCACAACCGATTCTGATGGGAGTGCTCGGTGCGTTCATCTTCGCCGCGCAAATGTTCAATTTCCCCGTTGCCACCGGGACCAGCGGCCATCTGCTCGGCGGGGTACTTGCCGGCTTTCTGCTCGGCCCGTGGGCAGGCACAATCGTCATGGCGACGGTCGTTGGTATCCAGGCGCTCCTCTTCCAGGATGGCGGCCTCTTGGCACTCGGCGCAAACATGTTCAACATGGGGATTATCGGCACCCTTGGCGGATCGTTTATTGCTCGCGGCATTGGCACGGCGCTTGGCGGTAGCCGTGGCGTCAACATTCTTGGAGCCGGGATTGCCGCCTGGCTTGCCGTTGTTGCTGCGGCAGGATTCACCACGCTGCAACTTGGTCTCTCCGGAACGACCAATGTTGCAGTGGGGCTACCCGCCATGCTCGGTGTCCATGCACTCATCGGTATCGGCGAAGCGATGATCACCGTCGCGGCGCTCACGTTCATCGCACAAACCGCACCCGATATTCTGAGTGGTGTTGCTTCGCCGCCACAGGCTTCTCCGGCACGACGTTTGGCAACGGGGTTGGTAATCGCTGGCGGAGTTGCGTCGCTTGCGAGCCTCTTTGCCTCCGCCGATCCTGATGGCCTCGAAGCTGTTGCGGAGCAGCTTGGATTCTTGAACGCGGGAGTAGCTGCGCCGTTTGAGCTATTTCCGGATTACACCATCCCAGGGCTAGATGGCACCACGTCAACGATCGCTGCTGGCGTTCTTGGAATCATCGTCGTCATTGTTCTACTCCTTGCTTTTGCACGCATTGCACGGAGTCGCGCGAAATCATGATCGCGGATCCACGTAGCATCGGCCGTGACGCACGTGCTGCCGTGGTTACGACGATTGCGTTCGTCACCGCCGTTGCACTGCTACCGCCCGGCTCCTACCTCGCGCTCATTTTGGCGTGGCTGCTGCTCGCGTTTGCTGGTGCGCTGCTTGGCATAGGCCCAGGGCACCTCGCTCGACGTGGGCTCGTCGCCTTGCCCTTCGTCGTTGCCGCCGTGCCAATCGTGTTCTTGCGGAGCGACGAGCTGCTCTGGGCTGGCACGATCGGTCCGCTCAGCCTGCAAGTCTCCGGTGCAGGGCTGCGCATCGCGTTGACCGCGCTCATGAAGGCGTGGATCAGCGTTCAGGCCTCCGTTCTCCTCTTGGCGCTCGCGAGCCCCCCGTCGATCGTCACGGCCCTCCGCCGCATGCGACTCCCTGCCGTTATCGCCACAAGCGCTGGGCTGACCATTCGGTATCTCGAGATCCTTCGAGACGAGGCGCGCCGCATGCTTCGCGCGCGCACCGCACGTTCTGCCAGCCCAGTTGGCGATGGTCGCGAGCGAATCGGCGGCACGATCTCATGGCGTGCGCGCACAACGGGAAGTCTGGTCGGCTCACTCTTCCTGCGCGCCTACTCCCGAGCGCAGCGGGTTGAAGATGCGGCCGCGTCGCGCGGGGCGACCGGCTCACTCTCGATCGGCACCATGCCAGCCGCCGATTCGCGCCTCACGCTCAAGGTGTTTGGCGTGCTCTTGTTGGTGCTCATCATCACTCTCAGTGGCGCACTGCTGCCACGACTGTAGGCTGAGCGGATGAAAGAACAGCACGAACATCTCCACACGCATCCGGGCGCAGCGGTGCCGCACAGCCACGGACACGACCATGCTCATGAAGCGCCACTGATGCCTGCTGGGGACGGCACGATAGCGATCTCCCACCTGCACTTCCGCTATCCCGATGGAACCGAGGCGCTACGAGGCATGGATCTTGCGATCGCTGCTGGTGAGAAGGTTGCACTCCTCGGTCCAAACGGCGCGGGGAAGAGCACCCTGATGCTGCACCTCAACGGAATCCATCGCCCAACGCACGGCACCGTTCACGTCGCAGGAATGCAGGTATCAAACGAGACGATCGGCCGTGTGCGCGCCGAGGTTGGGCTCGTCTTCCAGGATCCAGACGATCAGCTCTTCAGTCCAACGGTGTGGGATGACGTGGCGTTCGGCCCCACCCACATGGGGCTCACCCCAGGTGCGATTCACGATCGCGTCGAGGTCGCCCTCGCGGCCGTTGGAGCTCTTGACTTGGCGCAGCGCGCACCGATGCGCCTCTCCATCGGCCAGCGCAAGCGCGTCGCCCTTGCCACCGTCCTTGCCATGAATCCCAGCATCTTGGTATTCGATGAGCCTTCGGCTGGACTCGACCCGCGCGGTCGACGGGAACTTATCGAGCTGCTGCAGTCACTCACGCAGACGCTCATCGTTAGCACCCATGACCTCGAGCTAGCGCGCGCTGCCTTCCCGCGAAGCATCGTGGTCGATCGCGGTGCGATTGCTGCCGACGGAGCGACCGACGAGATCTTGGCGAATCGCGAGCTGCTGCTCGCCCACGGGCTCGCTTAAGGCTTCGCACCTTTCGCGCGCGCGGCGCGCAACGCTGCAACTCGATCGCGCAGCTCAGCCTCTGCGCCGCTGCCCGACGGCGCATAGAAGCGCATCGCTGCAATCTCGTTCGGCAGGTACGCCTGGCTTATGTCAAATGGCTCGCCAACTCCGTGGGGCGACTGATAGGTCTTCGCTGCGGCACGCAGATGGCCCGGCACTGGTAGCTGGCCACGCGATGCAATCTGCTCACGCGCCGCCGCGAGCGCCTGGCCGGCACGTGGCGACTTCGGTGCACTCGCGAGATAGGTGACCGCTTGCGCCAGGGCCCAATCGCACTCTGGTGACCCCGCTAGCTCTACAACCTGGGCGGCAGCTGCCGCGAGTGGCAGTGCTGCCGGGTCCGCATTTCCCACATCTTCCGACGCAGAGACGAGCAGCCGTCGTGCGATGACCCGTGGATCCTCGCCGCCCTCCAGCGCGGTCGCAAGCCACCAGATCGCGGCGTCGGGGTCGTTGCCGCGAATGCTCTTGATCAGCGCCGAGGTGACTCCAGACTGGTCGTACGGCAAGCTGCGGTCTTGCGCAGCGAGCAGCACTTCTCGGGGCGTGATGGTGCTGTCGTCTTCCGTCATGAGTGCGGACATTTCGAGGAGCGTGAGGAGTCGGCGTGCGTCGCCCGATGCGTAGCCGACCAGCTGTCGTCGCGCGTCGGCGTCGACCTGCGTTGCTCCGTTGAGGCCGCGGGGGTCCGCAAGCGCTCTGTCAAGCAGTGTCTCCAGATCCTCGCTGCTGAGCGGCACGAGACGGAAGGTGCGCATGCGCGAGAGGAGCGCCGGTGAAATCACGCGCGGGGGCGGCTCTGTCGTCGCTCCGACCAGGATGATTGTCCCCGCCTCCACATGTTGCAAGAGGGCATCTTGCTGCGTACGCGAGAAACGGTGCAGCTCATCGATGAAGAGCAGTGTCTGCTCACCATGTTCACGTCGCTCGATCGCTGCGGCGACTGCCTTGCGCACCTCAGCCACTCCGTCACTTGTTGCGGAGAGACTCGTGGGGAACGCTTTCACTGTTGCGGCGATTACGGCGGCGAGCGTCGACTTACCACTCCCAGGTGGCCCCCAGAGCAGCAGTGATGGCGCCTCACCGCGCTCTAACAGACGCCGAAGTGGCGCCCCTGGGCCGATGAGCGCAGCCTGCCCCACTACTTCGTCAAGGGTTGACGGGCGCATTCGAGCGGCGAGGGGTTGCGCTGGGGACAGACCGCCAAGGAGCGTTGCTCTCTCTTTCATCCCTCTGATCATCGCACCCTTCGCGCCGCTCTCGGGTACGCTTGCCTAACTGATGCCCGACTTTTCTGAACTAGGACTTGCTCCCGAACTCCTACGAGCCGTCGCTGACGAGGGGTACAGCGAACCGACCCCAATTCAAGCTCAGGCGATTCCACATGTCCTTCAGGGGCGAGATTTGCTCGGCGCGGCTCAGACCGGCACAGGGAAGACCGCCGCCTTCGTCCTGCCGATCTTGCACCTTCTGAAGCCGCTCGCCTCCACGTCGCCGAGCCCCGCTCGTCACCCCGTTCGAGCGCTCGTCCTAACGCCAACCCGCGAGCTTGCGGTGCAGATCTCCGAAAGTGCTGCCACCTATGGACGACACCTGCCCCTTCGAAGTGGCGTCGTCTACGGGGGTGTGCCGATGCCGCCGCAGCAGAAGATGCTCCTCTCCGGCCTCGAAATCTTGATCGCCACACCAGGCCGTCTCCTCGATCACGCCAACTCCAAGACCGTGAACCTGTCGCAGGTATCCATCCTGGTGCTAGACGAGGCTGACCGCATGCTCGACATGGGGTTCATGCCCGACCTGAAGCGCATCCTGGCGCTCATCCCAAAGCAGCGGCAGAGCCTCCTCTTCTCCGCGACCTTCTCTGAGCCGATCCGCGCATTGGCGCAAGACTTCTTGCGCGATCCGATCACCGTCGAGGTTGCGCGTCGCAACCAGACCAACGAGAACGTTCGCCAGGTGATCATGGCCGTCGAAGATCGTCGCCGGCGACAGTTGCTGAGCGATCTCTTGCGCACCAAGACGTGGGAACAGGCGTTGGTCTTCGTGAATCGGAAAGTTGAGGCGAATCGCCTCGGGGACTTCTTGCATCGCGAGGGTCACACCGTGGTGGAAATTCACGGCGACAAAGATCAAAAACAGCGCAATCGTGCCCTGGCTGCATTCAAGGCCGGCGAGGCGCGCGTCATGGTCGCCACTGACGTGGCCGCGCGCGGCCTCGACATCGAAGCGCTCCCGGCGGTCATCAATTACGAGCTCCCGTTTGACCCAGAGGACTACGTGCATCGCATCGGTCGCACCGGTCGGGCTGGCGCACTCGGTGAGGCGGTCAGCTTTGTGGCGCCCGACGAGATGGATAAGTTGAGCCTAGTCCGCAAGCTGACGAAGGCCGGGCTCCACATGGAGATTCCACTCGGCTATGAGCCGATTCTGCTCGACTTTCCCCGTGACTTGATCGCCAAGGCCCAGATGATTCGCCTGCAGCGGGTTCGACGCTAGCTCTTCGCGTTCGTCGCTACCTGGCGGATGAGCTCCATGATGCGAACCTCAAGGTCGTCGCGGACCTCGCGGTACGCCTCCAACTGACGCTCCTCGCTTCCGCCAACCTTTGACGGGTCTGGCAGCGACCAGTGCAGCCGCTGCCCGCCGTTCGGAAAGATCGGGCACGCGTCGTTGGCCGCATCGCAGACGGTGATCACGTAGTCAAACGCCTCGTCGAGGAACTGATGGAGCGTCTTGCTCGTCTGAGCGGAGGCATCGATACCGATCTCGTTCAGCACCGTAAGGGCATGTGGGCGAACGAAGGTCGCCTCAGTTCCGGCGCTCTCTACTTCGAATGCGCCACGACCGCGTGAACGTAGCAACGCTTCGGCGATCTGCGATCGAGCGCTGTTGTGGGTGCAGAGGAAGAGGACGCGCGTGCCGCTCATACCACCATTCTAGCGAAGCGTGTTACCGCGCTGTTAGCGAGACGCTATTCTCATCGTCATGAAACGGCTACGTAAAGTTGGGGTTGCACTCCTCACCATCTTGGCGATCGTCACAACGCTCCCCTATCTCGTTGACGTGCCGAAGGGTCCTGACGCCGACCCAGCAACGCTCTTGGTGGCCGGGGCGGCCCCTGGTGCACGCCTCATCACGGTGGATGGAGTGCAGAGCGTAGTCGCGCAGGCGGGTGATCCGAACGACCCAGCCCTGCTGCTGATTCACGGGTTTGGCGGAAGCACCTTCGGGTATCGAGACGTCATGGGTCCGCTCGCCGCGCGCGGGTGGCACGTGATTGCGATTGATCTTCCAGGGTTCGGCCTCTCCGAAAAGTCGTGGGAGCGCGACTACAGCCATAAAGCGCAGGCCACCTTCGCCCTTGCGGCGCTCGATCAACTCAACGTCGATCGCGCCGTGCTGCTTGGCCACAGCATGGGTGGCAACGTCATCAGTTGGATCCTCGCCCTTGCTCCAGAGCGCGTCGCGGGGCTCGCCTACATCGACGCCGCAGTTGCCAAGCCGAAGAGTGGCGTCGGCAGCTCTCCCTCCACCGCGGAGGTACTGCTCGGCGTGCCGCCGATTCGACGCCTTGCGCGCATCGTGATTCGGAGCGCCTTCACTTCAGCGACGTTTGGCGAACTCCTCTCCTCGGCCTTCGCTGTTACGAGTGCTGTCACACCGACGCTGGTCACCGGCTATGCCGCCTCGGCACAGCTGCGCGATTGGGATCTGGCGCTGCTCGGCATCATTCGCGACAGCGCGAAGAACTCGCTCCCGGACTCTCTTGCCAACCTGACCGCGGCGGCTGGCAAGCCACCAACGCTGATCCTCTGGGGAGAAGCCGATAGTTGGGTGCCGCTGAGAAGCGGCGAGGTGCTCCGCGCCGACCTACCCGCGGCGGAGTGGGTCGTGCTGCCGGGGATCGGCCATGTGCCCTTTGAAGAGGATGTGCCGACCTTCATCGGTGTCGTCGGCGACTGGCTCGATACGCTTCGCTGAAGCGGTGGTGTTGAACGAGAAGAGTTGGCTGGCGCGCTAGGATTCGAACCTAGGATCCCCTGCTCCAGAGGCAGGTGCCTTACCGCTTGGCCACGCGCCAACGGTGCCGATCGTACCCCAGTGGCGCGCCACCGTCAGCCGACGCACGCATAACGAGGCAAGATATGCGGCATGGCTGCCGCTAAACGATCCGCACCCGCGCCGACTGCGTCGTCGCCCGCGGGGATCTTCAGCGAGTCTCAGCGCCGCACCCTCGCCGCCCTCGCCGAGGGATTCGTCGCGGGCGGTGGGGCTGCACGCGCCGCCGCCGCAGAGACAGCAATCGCCAAGGTCGTCGACCCTGCACTGCACGGCCAGCTGCGGCTGGTGCTTGACCTTCTCGACACTCGCATCGGCGGCCTGCTGATTGGTGGGCAACTCACGCGATTCGGAACGCTCAAGGCGACCCGTCGAGACGAATACTTGCGCCGCTGGGTGCAACATCCGGTTCCGATGCTCCGCAGTGGCGCTGCCGTTTTCCGCAAGCTTCTCTCGTTCATTGCCTACTCGGATGCCGATGAGCCTGCCGATGCGCTCGTGCGAACGCGACTGAGTGGCCTCGGCTACAACCCGGCGCCAAACGCAACAACATCCGACGTCACCAAGATCAGCGCCTTCGATCCGGGGTCTGCCGAGCGCATCGCCGTCGACGTCCTCGTGATCGGTTCAGGGGCTGGCGGCGGCAGCGTTGCACGCGACCTCTCCGCCGCCGGTCGCGAGGTACTCGTCATCGAGGCGGGTGGCCTCTATACCGAAGAGACCTTCCCAACCAAGGAGCGAGATGCGTACGAACGCCTCTACCTCGACTCTGGCTTCACTGCCACCGCCGATGCCCATATCGCAATCCTTGCCGGCGGCACGGTTGGTGGTGGCACCACCGTGAACTGGATGACCTCGATTCCGATTCCAGAGCCGGTGCGCGAAGAGTGGGAGGGGGAACACGGCGTCACCGGCGCCAGTGGTCGTGAGTTTGCAGGTGACCTCGACGCCGTACTGCAGGAGATCGGCGCAAAAGATTCGCAAGATGTGCCGTTCAAAGACCAGGCGATCATTCGCGGCGCAGAGAAGCTGGGCTGGAGCAGCGAACGTATCCAGATGAACCGCGCCAAGTGCAGCGACTGTGGGACCTGCCCGTTCGGCTGCAAGGTTGGGTCCAAGCAATCCTCGTTGCGCCTGCATCTTGCGCAGGCGGTCGCAAATGGGGCTCGCATCGTGCCCGACTGCAAGGCCGAGCAACTCGTGTTTGAGGGCGGCGCCGTGACCGGCGCAATCACCACCCTCGGCGCGCGCGCCGGAACTCCGAGACCACTGGAGATCGTTGCCAAGACCGTGGTCGTCTCCGGAGGCGCACTGCGCACGCCGGTGCTGCTGCAGCGCAGCGGACTCACGCATCCCGCTATTGGCAAGAACCTTCGACTCCATCCGGTCAGCCTTGTTGCCGGCGTCTTTGATGAGCCGGTAGAGATGTGGCGCGGCACCATGCAGGCGGCAAAGAGTTCACGCTTCATTGATCCAGATGAAGAGCGCAACGGCTACATCATTGAGAGCGCACCTGGGCATCCCGGGCTGCTCGCCCTCGGGATTCCGTGGACCTCTCGTGCAGAGCATGAGCGGCTCATGAAACTCGGCCGCAACATCGCCCCGTTCTTGGCCATCGTGAAAGACGATGCCGGCGGTACCGTCACGGCGAGCCGCTCCGGATTTGCCGAAATCAATTACCGCACCACACCACGCGATGAGCGCGGCCTGCGCCACGCCCTGCGATCAATGTCGCGGATCGCCGAAGCTGCCGGTGCGAACGAGATCATCGCCGCCGGCTCGCCGCCAATCAGCTGGCGCCGCAGCGAGGGACCCGAGGCACTCGAGGTCTACCTTCGCAGACTGGAACGATTCGACTTCGCCCCAAATCGAGGCACCGTCTTCTCTGCGCACCAGATGGGAACCGCTCGAATGGGCTCCGACGCGCGAGATCACGTGTGCGACCCATGGGGGCGGGTGCGCTCAACCGCACGGCCACGCGCAGGTGATACCAACGGAGGGTTGATCAAGAACCTGTATGTCGCCGATGGCTCGCTCTTCCCTACCGCGCTCGGCGTGAATCCGATGGTCACCATCTTGGCGGTCGCGAAGCGGGTTTCGCGTGCGATCATCTCTGACACAAGCGCCTAGGGTCGACGGGGGTTTTGGAGCGGGAGACGAGGCTCGAACTCGCGACATCTTGCTTGGAAGGCAAGTGCTCTACCAACTGAGCTACTCCCGCGCGGCATACACAATAGCAAGGAGGCGCAATGCAGGGATATGGCGAACGCCAAGGGGCGTGGGTTGGCCTTCTTGTTGGGGCCGTGGCGCTCGGGCTACTGCTCGCCCTCCTTCTCACCGCCGTCAAACTTGCCGATTGTGATCAGCGATATGGTGTCATCTCACGATGGAACGACGATCCAGGGCCGCGATATCAGGACGTATACCCGGCTGAGTTTGCGGCCTGGGTTGCGGAGTGTCGCGACTAAGCCTCGCTGACCGCCTCTAGCGGCTTCGCACGTCGCAGTGCGCGCAGGCGATTGATTCGATCAACCAAGGGCGGATGTGTTGCCAGGAATCCAGCCGATCGCTCTTCGAAGTGCTTCACCGGATTGATGATGTACAGGTGCGCTGTGGCCTTCGTCGCAACCTCGAGGACCTCCTTGTCGCCCGCCAGCTTCGCCAGCGCGCGCTCAAGACCTGCTGGATTACGGGTGAGCTCCACGCCCGACGCGTCAGCCAGATATTCGCGTTGTCGCGAAACGGCAAGCTGGACCAACCTCGCAGCGATCGGCGCGAGGATGGCAAGCACGATCGTGAGGATGAAGAAGATCACCTGGATCGCGCCGCCCCCGTTGCGATCATTGTCGCGCTGACGCCCACCGCCCCAGAACGCCCAGCGCATCACGAGGTCGCTGAGCAGCGCGAGCGAGCCCACTAGCGCAGCAACGAGCAGGCCATACCGAATATCGAAGTTGCGCACGTGCGAGAGCTCGTGGGCGATCACGCCGCTCATCTCTTCACGATCAAGGGTGCGCATGAGCCCTTGGGTGACGGCGATGCTTGCATGCTCGGGATCGCGTCCCGTAGCGAACGCATTCAGCGCCGTATCGTCGATCGTGTAGACCTTCGGCTTCGGCATGTTGGCGGCGAGGCAGAGTTCGTTCACGATGTTGTCGAGCTCGAGCTCCTCCCGCCCGGCAGAAGGGTCAAGCTCCTTTGCGCCAGCGGCGGCCAAGACCGCCTTGTCGCCACTGAAATAGGCGCCGAGCGTCAGGAAGAACCCCACGACAAACGCCCCGATGGCGAAGGGGATCCCGCCATCAACGCTTCCACTCAAGGCGATCCCAGCGCTCGCACCGAAGGCGGCGAGGATCGCCACCACAATCAGGACGAGGAGGAGCGACTTTCGTCGATTCTCCGCCGCAAGGTCGTAGAAGGTAGCCATCAAGTCGCCCCGCGCCGACTAGGAGAGGTTGACCTTCGGTACGGCCTCCTCGGCATCAGGGGCGTCGAAGAAGTCACGCTTGGTGAATCCGAACGCTCCAGCAAAGAGCAGCCCCGGGAAGGTTTGCACCGAGTTGTTGTACGAGAGCACCGTGGCGTTGTAGTGCTGGCGGCTGAAGCCGATCTGATTCTCGGTTGAGGTGAGCTGCTCCTGCAACTGAATCACATTCTCATTTGACTTCAAGGTTGGGTACGCCTCGACGTTGGCGAAGAGGGTGCGCAGCGAACTGGTCAGCATGTTCTCAGCCTTCGCCTGTGCCGCGGTGTCCCCAGAGGTGCCGGCGTTAACGGCAGCAGCGCGAGCCTTGGTGACGCTTTCAAGTACGCCCTTCTCAAAGCCCATCTGCCCCTTAACGGCATCAACAAGATT
>CAINNT010000182.1 GCA_903851225.1 uncultured Chloroflexota bacterium | reverse complement strand
AGTGCGCGATATCCCGATGCGCCGTTCTCACGCTGCATGATCGACGCGCCGATCCGCACCAGTGCGGGGCGCCCCCGCTCGAAACGTCCGCTGGTTGCCGTGTCGGTTCCCTCGGGGTTCACGGCCCATCCAGCTTCTCGTTCGAAGTCATCGAAGCGCGGACCGCAGCGACGGCTGCCCAACCCGGCCGCCTCCGAGGGGCAGCTCGCCTCGCCGATCAGCCAGAGGATCGCATTGCGATTCCCTGCCACCTCACTCGCCATCGCCGACGCGGTCGGGTAGAAGCGCGTCACTTCGCCTGTGTATTCGCCGATCTCCATGAGGATGCTCGGCACCTTGTACGTCGCGTACATCCAATCGGTTGAGGAGCCGCCCGTTGGCAGGTAACGAATCGCTCCGTAGCCGTTCCGCGCCGCCACGCCAGCAACCAGCGCGTACATCGTCAAACGATCATCGATCGTCATCGAAGGAATTCCTGCCGACCGCGGGAAGATCGGCCATGCAACGAATCGCCCGGCGGCGTGAAGGCTGAGATAGATGCTGATGCGCTGAACGCCGTCGATGACGCGTGAGGCAACGAAGTCGCGCATCGCGGCGGTCTCCGGTGCGGAGAATCTTGCGGGGCCAGCGTAGATGCGCGACGCCGGATTCTTCGTGCTGCTGTTGCAGCAGCGCCAGTACGCGCCGTAATTGCGATTCAGATCGGTGCCGATCGATGCCGATCCAGGCGTTGGCTGACGATTCTTGCGCCAGTTCCACGGACCGTTCTCCGTGAATTCAAACGCGAGACCGTCGGGATTCACCGCGAAGACGATCCAGACGACGCGCTCGTCAACCAGCGCCGTTCTCGCAACATCAGCACCGTAGCCGTCTACCAGCGTATGCAGCAGGTCAAGCGCCTGCGCCAGAGTGACATGCTCGTTGGAGTGATGCAGCGCATCAATCAGCACCTCGGGTTCAACCTCATCGAGGGTGACGTTGTCGCTGATCTTCGCGGCGTAGAGCTCGCGACCTTCGTAGCTCTGACCAATGGAAAACACGTCGACGATCTCTGGGTGTGCCGCCTCGACGGCGAGAATCTCGCTCTCCATCTGTTCGTAACTCGTGAACGCGCCGGGCCAGAGGTCACTTGCGCGGGCGGCAGGGGCACCCGCGACGAGGATCGTGGTCAGTGCGATCGTGATGCTGAGCCGAGCCTGGCGGGTCATGCGGCAAGTATGTCGCAGCCGTGAAAACTACGTGTCAGTCTCGTCGCGACTCCACGCGGCGAAGGGTGACCCCGGCGACCGCTGTGAGTGCCGCGGCGAACACGATCCAGCCGCCCGCTGCGAAGTCACCGCGATTCGTTTCAGGGAGTGCGTAGGTCGGCTCATCGATGTACGAGTACTCGGATCCCATTTCGTCGTTGTATGTTGGCGCAAAGATACGACCGCCGAGTCTCTTCAGGATCGTGGAGCACATGCAGCCAATGAACGCCGAGGTGCCAGGCGGTGCAAAGAAACTAATCGCGCCGCTAGCAGCATCTACGCGCGCGAGTCCCGTCGTCGACCCATCTGTGGCCGCGAAGTAGAGCGCATCGCCTACGGGTGTCAGTGAACCTGGATATGAAGAGCCTGCAACGTAAATCTCGCCGACGAGGTGATCGGTGGTGCCGTCAAACCGATGTAGCTCGCGATCGCTCGCGTCATCGGCTGAGTAGTAGAGCATTGAGCCGAATACGGTCAGCTCGGCCGGGTTGCTCGATGCAGACCCGCTCCAGATGTCGGCCTCGGACCGCACCGAGTTTCCATCGGTTGACCAGAGTTCACGACCGTTCGCATCGGTGCCCGCCGCGAAGTAGATGCGTCCGTTGAAGGCTTCGAAATCGTTGGGGGCGGAGTCGCTTGCCCCGACCTCAATATCCTGAACGAGCGCTGGGCCAGACGCACTGTTGGCGCGATAGAGCTCCACACCTGTGGCGAGATCGTATGCCTGAAAGTAGAGGTAGCCGTCACTGTGCGAGAAGAATTGGGACGGGTTCGAAGAGAGCGGTCCGCTGTAGAGGTCGTAATCGGTGACGGTTGTGCCGCTGATGCGAACGAGCTCGCCGCCATCGATCCCATCGTTTGCCCTCAGCCAGAGATCCCCACCATGGGCGATCAACTCTGCCCCGTCAGAGCCGGTGTTTGGGGCGGTGGTGTTCAGATCGGCGGCGAGCACCGTACCTGCCGAGGTGCCATCACTCATCCATACCTCTTGGCCGTGTACGCCGTCGGAGGCCACAAAGTAGAGCGTGTCGCCAACCACGGTGAGATACGACGGTGACGAATACTCAACTCCGTCATCGATGTCTTTCACGAGAGTCGTTCCGTCGGTGGTTCCATCGGTGCGCCAAAGTTCGTATCCGTGCGCCCCATCGGTTGCCGAGAAATACACATAATCGCCAAAGCGGGTAAACCAGCTGGGGTACGAGGAGTCACCGACCCCACCGGTCAGAATATCTTTGACCATCGTCGGCTCGCTCGCAGTGGCGTCGGCCGCCCAAACCTCGTATCCATGCACCCCGTCATCGGCGCCGAAGATGATCCTGTCGCCCAACACCGCAGTATCTCCCCAGAACGCCATCGAACTGTTGGCGCCCGCGTTCAACTCGACGATCGTCAACGACGGAATCGCCCGAGCCGCCGATGCGCTGCCGGTGGCGAACGCCACCGACATCAGCACCGTCAGGGCGCGACGGAGCAAGCTGGCTGCCATCACCAAATGACGCCGCGCCCCACTACCGCTGCGCCATCCGTAGGCGCAGGGCCAGACCTGCCGCCGCAGTCAGTGCGGCAAGGAGGACCAAGGCGATGGTGCCCTGCTTGCCTTCCCGATTGGTAGACGGGAGATCTGCTGTCGGCTCGATCAAGTACGAAAATTCCGCGCCGTACGTTGCTGAATACGAGGTGCTGAACAGCGTTACTCCTGCCGCGAAGATGTTCGAGTCGTAGCAGTCGCAGTTGATGTATTGCGCCGGGTCAAGGTTGAACGGCACGCGCTCAATGCCGCTACCGCTCGTTCGATACACATAGTACGCATCGTTCACCTGGTCGTACGCTGAGAAGTAGAGGAAGCTGCCGAGCGACACGCCAGCATCAGGATAGGAGCTGTCGTCGCCGTCGGAAAGATTCTCCACCAGCTGCGTCCCTGCCTCGGTGCCATCGGTTCGCCACAGCTCGTTGCCATTGGTGCCATCGTTAGCAGCAAAATAGAGGTGGGCATTGTGTGGGTAGAGGTCACCTATGTTTGAGTCGCCCGTGGGGTTGATGTCCTTGACGAGCGTGGTGCCAGCCTCGGTGCCATCGGTTCGCCAGAGTTCTTGCCCCGATGCAGGGTCAACGGCGCGGAAGTACAGGTAGCTGCCAAGCGCCGTGAAATTCGTTGGGTATGAGGTAACGGCTCCGGGGTAGATATCTTTCACGACATCGGTTGTCGCACCGTTTGCGTACCAAAGCTCTCGCGCGTGGACGTCATCATCGGCGCTGAAGTAAACCACCCCATTGAAGACGGTGAGATCTTGCGGATTCGAATCACCCAGGGCGCTGATGTTCCCCCAAAGCATGGTGCCGGCCGCTGTTCCGTCGGAGCGCCAGATCTCGCGGCCGTTGATGCCGTCATCGGCGCTGAAGTAGACGTAGCCGCCGACGGCGACAAGATCTCCTGGGCTGCTTGAGTTTCCACCGTTGCTGT
>CAINNT010000181.1 GCA_903851225.1 uncultured Chloroflexota bacterium | reverse complement strand
GGGATGAGATACCAGTACATGATTTCCTCAAGCCAGGCGCAGTGCGCGGAGAGAGAATTGACCGGAGGCGTTGTTGCCCATGACGCCGACCCGCATGAGGCCGCCCTTTTTAGGGAAGGACAGCAACTTCGTAGTGCCTGCGGCGAGTTCTCCTGTCGAGGTCGTCAGTCGCGCCACGTAGTCTTTCGGCTTGAACGTTCCGTCCGTCCCGCCTGCGATCAAAAAATCGGTCTGCTGGATTCCGACCGTGTCCGAAAACGAGATCGTCCCGTCGTCTGACCACTGTACGTAAATGTCTACTTGAGTGTTTGATCCCAGATTGGTCGGAGCAAACCATACCGAAACTTCTGAGTAGTCCCGTGTATCTAGGGCGTTTGACCACAAAATTGTGCCGCTCGTGAACGCGGCCGCTGGCAGAATCTCCGTGGATGTTGCATCGGTGCGCACGAGTGGAGCCTCTTGGATGAAAGTGAGAGGAGTTACGCCGAGCGCGATAGAGCCTGCCGTAACGAGGGTGAATCTAGTACGTCCGTTTTGCGTTCCCTCTTGGACGTAGACCATCATCCCGCCCACAACCTCAGAGGACGAATCACAGTCTACATCTCTGGCCCACTGCCCATCGGATCCCGTTCCTGCGGATACGACCTCGTAGATTCCATTTTCTTGTTCCGAGGTCTGCCGAACGACGAGGACTCTATCCGAGTTCGAGACGGTTACGCCGTCTACGACCAGGGGCGCTCCGCTACTCAGAGCGGCAACGTTGGTCGTCGTTGCGACCCGGGCAGGAAGTTTCCAGACGGGCCAAACGTACGTATAAAATTCTGTGCCGCCAGTTGCTTGGCCCGAGCGCGGAATGTCTCGACTCATCAGTGACCTCTGCCTGGGGCTAGCTTGCCAGCAAGGTTGTAATTAGCTCGTACCCCGTAATCGATCCGGTCCAGTTGGGCGTGGTTTGCGCGGAGAGAGGCGACTGGTTCACGCCGCCCGTCGTCGTGTAATAGCACCACACGTTGAGCCCCGACGAAAACACCCGCTGATAGTAGTTCACCGTCGCGACCACGTTGGTCGTCGTACCGGACGAGAGCAGGACCGCGTCGCCCGAGGTCTGGTCGCCGAACGTGACGGCCGGATCAGTCAGGTATATGGCGTTTGCCGGGTTTGCTACTTGATAAACGAACGCCGGCACCGTGAAGTTGACCGCGGGTAGCGGGTTCTGCATCTGGTACAGAAAGACCGGCGTTGTAAAGTTGATCCCTGCGTTATTCGCGCTTGGCATCGTAGGGCTCCGTCAGTACAGCGGCGACGTATTAGGCACCCACGGGACGCAAAACTGGCAGGCGGCGAACCCCGTTTGCACCACGATCCGGGGCTCGGCCGTTGCGATATTGTAGGTGTCGAGCAGGTTTGTCACCGCCGACATCATCTGCACGCCGGACGTGAAGCCCTTGGGGTTACCGGGCGGTGCTACGCCGATCAGGCCGGGGTACATGCCTACCTTTTGGTTGTACGGGTTCAATCCTGCCACCGACGACCACGCCCCCGTCGCTGGGCTATAGCTGCTGTTCACCCAATGGTATCGCGGGATCCCGAGGCTGGTGGTAATGTAGGTCGCGCCGGGAAGGCCGTACGCCTGCCAAAACTGCGGGGTCTGGCTGGCGTCGTTTCCGAACATATTGTTCGTGATATAGCGCCACGATGGGTCATTATCGCCCGGTGGAGGGCTCGCGGCGATGGTCGAGGCCGGTGCCACCGTTTCGTTGACGATGATGCGGAACATCGCGGCGGTCCCGGCGGAATAACTGAAGCCCCAGAACCCCCAGACCCCGTTCGCCGACGCCGTATCGCTCGCCACGAACGAAACATAGCCGGACGTCTGCGCGATGGTCGAGGCAAAAGTACCGTTGATCGCCGTCGTATCGGTGCCCGTCCCGAGCCACACGATCCCATCGTTGCCGCCCGTGGTGGGGCAAGTATTGAACGTGGCGCCAGTGGTGAACCCGCTTTGACGCGAATACTTGACGAGCGCGGTGGTCGCGGTCGACCCGCGCATGAGGATCAGTTGACGTGTACCGGGGGCCGGTTCTTGGAGCCTGCACCATGCGTTCGCGTTGTTCCAGCTTGCCACCGTCTGTAACTGGTCCGGCGTTGGCCCCGAGGAGTAGTTGAGCGCCGTGCCCTGCGACGACGCGAGCAATTGCCAGCCCGCCGCGACAAGCGCCGCCTTCCACGCGTAGAGCGTTTCGGCTGCCCCGAATGTCACGACGTTGTTGACCGAACCGACGTAAGCCATGATTACACCAGAGGTACGACGTTCTGTTTCCACGGCATGACAACGCGGCCGGCGATGACGATTCGCGGCTCTGTGGTCGTCAGGTTGAAGGTATCTACCTGATTTTGCGTGACGTTGAACCAACCTAACCCCGACGTGAACCCCTTGGGCTGGTAGCCGTAGGTCGCGCTCGATGGAAAGACAAGCATCGGGTAGACGTTGATCTTGCTGTTGTAGGGGTTCAAGGTCGATGCCGTGGCGCTGGGGATCAGGCTCGCCCCCTGCGCGTTGTACGCGGAGTTTACCGAGTTCAATCCGCCATAACCCGATGCTCCGATAGCATAGGCTTTGGTGGGGAGGCCGTAGGCAATCCAGAACGCCACCCCGTTCACCGCGTTGATCGAGTCGGTGCTGAAGAATGAGCCCCCGGCGACCTGCCGGATCGACGGATCTTGGTCCTGTGTCGGCGTCGACGATGCGGACATGCCTTCCGACATAATAATCGCGGCCAATGCCCCGGTTCCGGCCGCGTACGAGATCATCCAAAACCCGTACACCCCGTTCACGGGTACGTCGGAAGCGATGCACGATACATAGCCCGTACCGACCAACGCAATGTTCTGCCCCGAGGCAGCGGTCGTGATCGCGGCGTCATTGTTGACCGTTGTGGAGTACCCACGGTTAGACGACGCCAACACGACTACGCCATCGCCGGGCGGTGGCGTACCGGCGCCCGTTGTCGGCAGCGTCGCAGCCGCCCCGCCACTGAAGCCAGTCTGTCGGCTGTACTTGATGATCATGCCGTCGACCGTCGACCCTCGCATGAAGACGTATTCCCGGCGTGGGTTGGCGCCGTTCAGCGGCTCGCGTAACTGCGCCCACGCTCCGCTGTTGTTCCAGCCCAAACGCCCATAGGTTCCGTCGACGTTGCTCGCGAGCGTCGGCACCATATCGACAGTGGTGGAGAACGATCCGCCCGTTCCGCCCCCGGAGGCGACCAGTTGCCAGCCCGCCGCGATCAATGCCTCTTTGATGGCATAGCAGTAATCGGCAGAGCCGTAGGTGAAAACGTTGTTGGTTGAACCTTGATAAGCCATGACTACACCAGCGGTAAGACGTTAGTTACCCACGGCATCGACCCGCCGGTCAGCCCGCCGATTGACCCGCCCGTGAAGAACACAATCCGGGGATCGGCCGTCGTGAGGTCGAGGGTATCCAGCGGGTTCAGCGTGCCATACGTCAAGCGAACGCCCGACGAAAACCCCTTCGGCGTCACACCCACGGTGTTGACCGTGCTGATCAGCATCGGCAGAGATGCGTACTTCTGGTTGTACGGGTTCAGCGATTGAACCGATGAGCTAGGCCACACGCCCACATTCGAGGTCATCGCAGAGTTTACGGTGGCCCAGTATGAATACCCCGGCGCGTTGAGCCGGTACGTCGCGGTGGTCGGCGACGCCCACGGCGACGGGTAGCCTTGCCAGTAGTGGCACTGGTTGATTGTGGCAGTATCATTGGCCCACCAGTTATTTCCCGCAAACTGTCGATAGGACGGGTCATAATCCAGCGGGGAGCAGCAGTTCGGGTCAATGCCTTCGGAATATACGAGTTGAGTCAGCGCGCCCGACCCCGAGGTGTACATGATGAGCCAGAACCCATACACGCCGTTGACAGGTGTGGTCGATGCAACGGCCGAGACGTAACCTGTTGTCCCGGCGAATGACACCTGCTGAGCCGTCGTCGTCGTGGCAAGATCGTAGGTATTGGTGCCCGTACCGGTCGCTGAAAACCCAACGGACGTGCCGATCCACACCACGCCGTCACCCGAAGCTCCGGTTGTCGGCAGCGTCGTTGCACCGCCGCCAGTCCCGAAACCAACCGAGCGGCTGTACTTGATGACGACTCCGGTGCCGGTGCCGCGCATGAACACGTACTCACGCCCCCCAGCGCCGGAAGGCTCGCGCATCCGCACCCATGACCCCGTCGCTGTCCATTTTGCGTAGGTGCTGACGTTATCGCCGCTGGCGGTGTTGTTCCACGTCGTTCCGTCAGACGAGCCTTGAACGGTCCACCCGGCCGCAACCAGCGCGGCCTTTAGCGTATAGCAGAAATCCTGCGCGCCCGTCGCGGCGGTTAGCGTGTTGTTCGTCGATCCGACGTAAGCCATAGTTCACCCGTCCTAATACAGCGGAACGATGTTGGGAACCCAAGGCATGACGTAGCCATAGGTGCCGTTGACGACGATTCGCGGCTCGCTCCCCGTGAGGTTCAACGTGTCGGCGTTATTGAGCAGCACGTTGATACTGCTAAACCCCGTCGAAAAGCCCTTGGGGTAGCCCGACGCGCCATACACCCCGATCAGCAGCGGGTACGTCTGCACGGTTGCCCCATAGACGCCGAAACCGATGTTTGTTCTTGGGATAGTTACCGTGGCGAAGTTTACCGCGGTATTGACGGTGACAATAATGCCCGGTGCCCCCGAGGTTTGGTAAAGTTCGGGGCTAACCTTGACTCCAGCGGTCGTGTACAGTCCGTAAGCCTGCCAGTATTGCGGCAGGTTCGGCACGGTGTACCCGGAGGACGCGAACGGAGTTGGATTGGCGTTTCGGTACGAGGGATCCGCATCGTTCGCGGGATAGGTACCCGCTTGTACCGCCTCGGTCCAGAGGATCTGGTTCATGGTGGCCGTACCCGCCGCCCATGCCTGCATCCACCAGCCGTACACCCCATTTGTGGCGGTGTCTGATGCGACGCAGGATACATAGCCCGACGCGATGGCGAGCGTGACAGCCGAGCCCGTACCCGTGGCGGCGGTGTCGTAGCTGTTCGTCGCTGTACCGGTCGCGGAGAATCCAACCTGCGTTCCGACCCACACCACGCCATCGCCGCCCGTGCCGGTCGTCGGCGCGGTGGTTGTCCCCGGAGTGCCGCCGATGAAACCAGTAGATCGAGAATACTTGATCAAGCCGGACGTCGCCGTCGCGCCACGCAGGAAAACATACTCACGCCCGCCCGCCCCGCCCGGCTCGCGGAGCCGACACCACGCGCCCGACTGGTTCCATGACGTCACATCGGGGACGCGATCCGGCGTGCCGGTGGCGGAGTATCCGGGGTTGGTTCCGCCGGGGCTTCCCGACGCCATGAGTTCCCAGCCAGCCGCGAGCAAAGCCGTCTTGATGGCGTTGAAGTAGTCCGCTGTGCCGAGGTTTACTGCATTATTGGTCGAGCCAACATAGGCCATCGTTACACCGTAAGGTAGAGACCGCGAATGAACGCGGTAGTGTTCGCGGTCGCTGCGGTGAGCACGAGATTATACCAGCCGGCCGATAGGGTGGCCGGAGACCCAAGAGTCACGTCAAAGAATCCGGCAGAGGCTGCGACATAACTAAACGATGCAACCGTTGTGTTACTGCTGTTCTGAATTGCGACAGATAGCGTGCCCGGCGCGTTGATGCCGACATAGATGCGACTTGATGTAGTGAACGTCGAGCCGGTCGGGACGTAGAAACCACCGACGAACGTAGGGGCGCCGTTGACTGCCGAGCCGTTCAGCGAAACGTTGATCGCAGTTGCGACTACGGGCGGCGCGCTATCGATCTGATCAAGAATCGACCACGTTGTGCCGTCCGAAACCACGGTGATCGCGTCGTACTGGTACAGGATCGACTGGTTCGCGGCGCCGTCGATGTTCGCGCCACCGCTCGCGATGATGACCGCGTTCGCAGACGCGTCGATCTTTTTGACAGTTAGCCATTTATTTGACCACGTCGCTACGTTTGGGAGCGTGATCGTCACTGCGCCGAGGGCGGCGTCTGCGCGGATAACTGAAACCGAGTCGTCCGAGGCAAGTGCGTTGCTAGAAGTCGACCGGTTTTCGGTCGTGCGCAGGTTAAGCCATCTGCTGTAATTTTGAGCGGCCAGCGTGTTGAGCGCGCCCGCAATTGTAGAGGGGACGACACCGGAGCCTGTAGGAGATGGCGGTGTCGGCGTAGTCCAATCAGAATTTGTCGACGGTGTGTAGGACGTAAACGCACTGGGAGACGTCCACGTCAGCGAGGCGCCTGCACCGGCTGACGTGAGGAGCTGACCCGAGGATCCCGCGGAGGGCAAGAAGCTGATGTTGTACCAGTCTGTCCCATCGCTGATTAGCGTGATGGTCGAATCTTGCGTTCCTAGAACAACCGACGTTTGGCCATCAATCGTATCAGATCCAGCGCGCGCGACTGTGACCGTGTTTGCCGTAGAGTCGATCTTCTTGATTGTGTAGAACTTACCAGTAAGCGCGGATGCTGCGGGTAGGGTCTCTACGATGTTTCCTGCAGATGCGTCCGCTAGGATGACAGACAAGGATTCG
>CAINNT010000180.1 GCA_903851225.1 uncultured Chloroflexota bacterium | reverse complement strand
GCACATCGGCACTCCTGGTTCCACTCCCGCGCACCTTTACGCCGCGCTTCGGCGCGAATAGTGCCGCGGCACACCGCACCGAGCTGAGTCGCGATGGTGTGCCGGTTGAGACCCTGACCTCGCCGCTCGCCGCCGATCTCGACACCCCCGACGACCTTCGGGTTGCCATGCAGCGCGATCGCGACGCGACCACGACCGCGCCAGCCGAGGGGCTTCTGGCGGTCGCAATCGAAGGTCTCGGTGAGATCGTGCTGGGCGACGACCTTCCAGCGATGATCGCCAACTGTGTCGCGACGATCGCGTCGACGGGCGCGATCGGTGGCCTGCGACCAGATGATGTGATCGCCGTCACCCAAAAGATCGTCTCAAAGGCGGAGGGGGCCGTCGTCGAGTTGACGACGATCACGCCTCGACCAGAGGCTGTGGAATATGCGGCCAGGTGGGGGCGAGACGCGCGCCAGGTCGAGGTGGTGCTGCAAGAGGCTGTGCGCGTTGTACGGATGGATCGCGGCGTGATCATCACCGAGACCGCCCACGGTTTCGTCCTGGCCAACTCAGGAGTGGACGCCAGCAACGTAGGTCCGCGCAGCGGCGAAGTAGTGACCCTCTTGCCGCGCGATCCTGATGCTTCTGCCCGTGCGATCCGCGAGGCAATTCGCCTCCGAACCGGCGTGGCGCCAGGGGTGATCATCACCGACTCTTTCGGGCGACCGTGGCGCCTCGGCATTACCGATGTGGCCATCGGCGTCGCGGGAATTGCGGCGCTTGAGGACCTGCGTGGCAAGCCCGACGCAGATGGACGAACGATGGCCGCAACGGTGCGCGCCGTCGCAGACCAAATCGCCGCTACCGCTGAGCTCGCCCTTGGCAAGACCGCTCGTCGTCCGCTTGCCCTCATCCGTGGCGCGCATCCGCAGGTTGCCGAGGACGGGAGTGCCCAGTCGAGCCTGATGCCCGCTGATTGGGACCTCTTCCGCTAAGAGACACGCCGGCATAGCGGGGGGCGTAGAATCCACCCATGACAAGCGGAGAGGCCCCCAAGGGATTCGGAATGTCCATAGATTTCGGCGCGCCCGCCCCTACAGCTGAACCCACAGTCACTGCCACCAACGCCCCGGCCGCACCAACGAAGGCGCGGCTGCTGATCCTCGGCTCGGGCCCCGCCGGGTTGACCGCGGCAATTTACGCGGCGCGCGCCGGCCTTGCCCCGATTGTGATCGGCGGCTATGCACCGGGCGGTCAGTTGATGTTGACGAGCGAGGTCGAGAACTTCCCAGGCTTCCCCGACGGAATCGACGGCCCGGAGCTCATGGCCAAGATGCGTGCCCAGGCAGAGCGTTTCGGCAGCATCATGGTGGACCAGGATGTTGATCGAGTTGACTTGGCTGCACAGCCCCACCGCGTATGGAGCGCTGGTCGCGAGTTCCACGGCGAGGCGATCATCGTCGCAACAGGCGCGTCCGCGCTCTGGCTCGGCCTCGAATCTGAAACTCGCCTTCGCGGACGCGGCGTGAGCGCCTGCGCAACCTGCGATGGCTTCTTCTTCAAGGGGCAAGAGGTCGTGGTTGTCGGTGGCGGAGACACCGCGCTGGAAGAGGCGCTCTTCCTCACACGCTTCGCAACCAAGGTTCACCTCGTCCATCGTCGCGACACTTTCCGCGCAAGCAAGATCATGGTCTCGCGTGTACAAGAACACGCCTCGATTCAACTGCATATGAATCGCGAAGTGATTGAGGTGCTCGGCGAGAAGAGCACCGAGGCGGTGATCCTCCGTGACACTACCCCCGGAGCACCGGGGGCCACCGAGCGACTCGCTGCGGGCGGGCTCTTCGTCGCCATCGGCCATAAGCCGAACACGGCACTGCTCGGCGGCGTGCTCCCGGTCGACGATGCGGGGTATCTACAGCTAGAGGGCGACACGACCGCCTCGCGCATTGACGGCGTTTTCATCGCCGGCGATGTACATGATCACAGGTACCGTCAAGCGGTCACCGCCGCAGGCGATGGCTGTCGCGCCGCCCTCGACGCGGAGCGCTGGCTTGCGGAGCGCGACGCCTCGAAGTCGTAGATGTCGCACCGAGAGGATGAGATCGCGCTCATCGACACTGCGCGGGCTGAACTTCTCTCCCTTGTCACCCATGAGCTTCGCACGCCACTTGCAGTCCTGAGCGCCTACGTCGAGCTTCTCTCCGACGCAGCATCTGGCGCGTCTCCTGCGAAGCCAGCAGATTTGACCGCCTGGCGCGAGGCCGCCATGCAGCAGGTTGGCCGACTGAACCTGCAGATTGACTCCATCCTCACCGCCACTCGACCCGGGTCAATCCTGCCCCTGCACTCCGCACCGATGAACCTCGGCGCAATCACCGGAGCGGTCATCAAGGAGATGGCGCCACTGCTACGCAACCACCCGCTCCGCTGGGAGGAGCCAGAGCCGGAGATCGTGGTCATTGCCGACGAGAGTCGCTACCGCCAGGTGCTCGGCCACCTCTTGGAGAACGAAGCAAAGTACGCCCCTGTGGGCGAACCGGTCTCAATTGGCTGCTGGGTTCGGGATGGTCGAGCCGAGCTCTACCTCACCGATGACGGGGCGGGGATCCCCCGTGAAGACTGGGAAGAGGTGTTTGAGGCCTTCGTTCGCCGAACGCAGCGCCCATCCACGAGCGGCTCAGGGATCGGCCTCTACGCCGCGCGGCGCCTCATGGAGGCCATGGGCGGTGAGATCAGGATTGAACCGAATGGATTCGGCGGAAGTCGCTTCCTCCTGTCGCTGCCACTGGCCCCTGAGTCGCACGGCATACTTGCAACATGAAGGCAGAAGCGCCAGCCACGAACCTTGCAGTCCTGGTGGTCGACGACGACCCAGCACTCGTCGGTGCGATCTCAGCACTGCTGACCGCAGGCGACTACGCCGTTCACGTCGCCTACAACGGCGTCGAGGCAATTGAAGTGTTTGATTCGACGAAGCCGGCGCTGGTCTTGCTTGACCTTGCTATGCCTGGTCGCGATGGGCTCAATGTCATCCACGAGGTGCGCATGCGGAGCTCCACCCCCATCATCGTGCTGACCGGCGAGACGGACGAGGCGGCGAAGGTTGATGCTCTCGATGCCGGTGCCGATGACTACGTGACGAAGCCGTTCGGACGGCAAGAGCTCCTCGCCCGAGTCCGTGCTGCGCTGCGACGCATCGGTGAACCGTCGGACGTCTCAGCACGGGATCGCACCATCGTCGGCGCTGCAGGCCTTCGCATCGACATCAGTCGACATGAGGTCCATGTGGGGTCAACGCTTCTCGCCCTAACCAAGACGGAATTCAATATCTTGGAGGCCCTCGCCTCCGCGAAGGGACGTGTCGTGACGAAACACCGACTCCTAGCCGCCGCGTGGCCCAACAAGGCCACCCCTGACCCGCTCCTCCTGAAGCCCCATGTCGCGCGCCTGCGCAGCAAGCTTGAGGAGGCCGACGGTCCGCTACCAGAATCGGTGCGCGGCGTGGGCTACCGACTCGGAGCGAGTTAACTACTCCTCGCCGACTCCGATCAAGACGGCGCTCACGGTTGCGAGGGGCATGGCCAAGAGCACACCAGCGGTACCCGCTAGCGCGCGCACAACCTCAACCGCAACGGTCTCCGTGCTGAGGCGTCCCGCAAGGCCACCGGGTGCGATGAGTGCGGCCACGACGAGCGGCAGCGACGCCGCAAAGTAGGCGAGCGGCAACGTGTTGATCACCGCGCCAACATGTGATCGTCCGATCGCTAACGCTCGACGACCCACCTCTAGCGCACCAGCACCCGAATCTGCTCGGCGAATCTGTTCTACGGCTGCAACCTGTGTGGCGGCGACATCATCGACGATGCCAAGTGTGCCGATCATTGCCGCCGCAAGGCCGATTCCGCGTAGATCAACGCTGCCGCCCAGGATCGGAATCAGGTTGATGAGATCAGGATCGCCGGCAAACGGCGTAAAGGCGAGGAGTCGATCGAGCAGAATCGAGATGAGCGCAACGGCGACAAGACTCCCGCCGATACCGAGAATCGTTGCGGTCGCACGCCGATTCAGCCCTTCGGTAATCACCACCGATGCGACGCCGACAACCAGGACGATAAGTCCGGCAACAACGAGCGGCGACGCGCCCGAGAGGAGCGCCGGAATACCGAAGCGAACGAGCACGATGCCGGTGACAGCGAGCCCAAGAAGCGATCGTGCACCAACGGCCCCTGCAATGCCGATGACGGCGAGGGCAAACAGCGCCATCGCGACGAGGAGTGCCCCACCCCTTGAGCGATCTGCAACAGCAAAGACCTCTCCTCCGCTCGCATCCGTGAGTTGCGTCAGGAGGACCTCGTCACCCTTGTTGTAGGGAATAGAGCCCGCGATGTCGCTCGCCTGATCCACCGAGGCGGTCAGACGCTCTCCAATCCTTGGCCCTTCCAGGAGTTCGACGGTGGCGCTACCCGAAGTCCCTGCCGCTCCTGACTGTGGCTGGGAGACGATCACTGCCCGAACGAAAACAGGTGCATTGGCGTCGGTAGGGAGCGTCCACGGGCTTGGGGCGACGAGCAGCCCGAGGAGCAGAAGGGCCGCGCCGGCGAAGCGGGCAATGCTGGCCAGCCACGCTTGATTCGTGCGGGGCGACCGTCGGCTGCTGGTGCGACTCTCTGGCATCGAGTTCCTCTCTGATTTTCACCATCCTAGCCGCTCATCTGCCGTTTACCTACGAACCCTAGAATCAACCAATGCAGGAACCAGCCCACGGAGCGCCCGTCGCAGTCCGCATTCTCCGCGAGCAGCAACGCCTCGAGCTCGATTGGCGCGACGGCCATCAGAGCATCTTCGAAGCGATCCCGCTGAGATGGCTCTGCCCGTGTGCCTATTGCCGAGGTGAGGCGGGACTCCCGGGCTGGCTTGACGCCAACCCGACCCTCAGCCCGAGCCAGACTCGGCTTGAGGGAGGCGAGATGGTCGGTAGCTATGCGCTCTGCCTATTCTGGGGCGACGGGCATCGGACCGGCTACTACACCTGGTCGCTTCTGCGAGAGCGCTGCTCCTGTGCAAGCTGCATGAGTGCTCCGCGATGAACCATGGCGTCAGCCGCGAGCTCTCGCTTCTCGCCTTCAATGCGCGCGTCTTGACGGAGGCATCTAACCATAACCGCCCGCTCCTTGATCGCTTCCGATTCCTCGGCATCGTCGCATCCAACATCGACGAGTTCTATGGCGTTCGGGTTGCGGGAATCCACGATCAGTTGGTTGCTGGCGTACGCACTCCGGGGCCTGACGGCCGAACCCCCGACGTGCAACTTGCCCTGATTCGCGAGGCGACGGCCCTGCTCACCGAATCGTCACAAGAGAGCTGGGAGGAGCTTGTCGGCGAGCTGCGTGCCGCGGGGCTGTCGCTTCGGCGGTGGGTTGACCTCGACGCCGCCGAGCAGTCCATCCTCACCGAGCGGTTCACACGAGAGATCTTTCCCGTGCTCACTCCCCTCGCAGTGGATTCCGGCCACCCGTTCCCCCTCATCAGCTCCCTCAGCCTCTCCCTCGCAATAAGGATTCGTCCGCACGGGAACGGAGAGACCGCTCTCGCACGTGTGAAGATCCCGACAATCGTTGGTCGCATGGTGCAGTTCGGGAACGGTGACTGGATCCTCATGGAAGAACTCGTCGCGGCGCATCTCGATCACCTCTTCCCCGGCACCGAGATCCTTGACGCACACCTCTTTCGCGTCACACGCGATGCCGACCTCGATACCGTTGAAGATGAGGCAGACGACCTCCTGGAGGCGATTGAGGAGGGACTGCGCCAACGGCGATTCGGCAGCGTGGTACGCCTCGAGGTTGGCGCCGAGATGCCACGCGAGCTTCTCGACATGCTCCTCACTGGACTTGAAATCACCGAGAACGAGGTGCAGGTTGTTGAGGGGATCATTGACCTCACCGTAGCCCTGCAAGTCGCGAGCCTCCCCCGCCCCGACCTGCGCGCCGAACGCTGGCAGCCGATCACACCGGCACGAATCGCCGCGAGTGCCTCTATCGATGCGCCGAAGGGCGACCTATTTCAGGTGATCGCCGAGGGTGACCTGCTCG
Organism: uncultured Chloroflexota bacterium; assembly: GCA_903851225.1. Taxonomy (GTDB): domain Bacteria; phylum Chloroflexota; class Limnocylindria; order Limnocylindrales; family Limnocylindraceae; genus Limnocylindrus. The sequence continues at coordinate 10,368 of CAINNT010000180.1, read as the reverse complement.
TCCATCACCCATATGAAAGCTTCGAGGCGAGTGTCGATCAGCTTTTTGCCCAGGCGGCGGATGATCCCGATGTTCTCTCGATCCGCTCCACGCTGTATCGGACGGGTGCAACCTCCAGTATCCCTGCGCACCTGATTCGCGCCGTGCATGCAGGCAAGGAGGTGGTGGTCCTCGTCGAGCTGAAGGCCCGTTTCGATGAGGCGGCAAACATTGAGTGGGCGAGACGTCTAGAGGAGGCCGGAGCGCACGTGGTCTACGGCGTGGCGGGGCTCAAGACGCACTGCAAGGCGTCGCTGATCGCACGACGGGAGGGATCATCGATTCGCCGTTACGTGCACCTCTCCACGGGAAACTACAACCCGAAGACGGCGCGTGGCTACACCGATATCGGCCTCTTTACGCTCAACGACGAGATCGCTACGGATGTTGGTGTCCTCTTCAACTTCCTCACTGGTGCCGCTCGCTCTTCGGCGTATCAACGCCTCCTTGTCGCGCCAGACCACCTACGTCGGGAGCTGAGGGGTCGCATAGAGCGCCTGACAGAGCAGGCTCGTTCTGGCGCAGAGACCTCCATCACCATCAAGGTAAACGCGCTCATTGATCCGGAGATGATCGAATCCCTGGATCGTGCCGCAGAGGCGGGGGTGTCGGTTGATCTAGTCGTTCGGGGAATGTGCGGCCTCCTGCCAAACCCCGAACGTCATGCTGCGCGACTACGGATCCGATCCGTCATCGGCGACTACCTGGAACACAGTCGCATCTATCGATTCGCAGGACCTCACGGAATCGAGATCTACGCTGGGAGCGCAGATCTGATGGAACGCAACCTTGACCGGCGTGTTGAGGTGCTCTTCCCCCTTGAAGACCCCGAGGTGTGCCGACGGACCGAAGAGATCCTCCGCGTTCTTTTGGCCGACACCTCAAATGCTTGGGCACTACAGCCGGACGGAGCATGGGAACGCCTCGCCGATACCGGAGTCTCATCGTTCGAATCGTTGCGCAAGGCGGCGATCAGCGCAGCTCAGGCATAATCCGTCCATGGAGCGGGAGCTGAAGTTTCTACTTGCGAGCCCCCATCTCCCTGCACTCCCGCATGGGTACCTCGCGGGCACAGCTCAGCCAAGCAAACATGTGCTCGATGAGTACCTCGACTTTCGGGGGCAGATCCTCTCCGCCGGCTGGCGGCTACGACGTCGCCGATCTGACGGCCAGGCGGTGCGCTACACCCTCAAAGCTGAACGGGCCCCGAGCGCGTCTGGCCCCCTGAGTGAACGGGCCGAGATTGAACGCACACCAGTCGCACACGAAGAACTTCCTGCTGAGATCGCCACGGAGCTCACGAGTGCTGGCATCGATCTGCCCTACGTTCGCAGTCGACTGCAGTCGTATCTCACCCTTCGACAAGAGCGCCAAGCATTCGCTCTTACCTATGAGGGCAGCGAGGTTGCAGTTCTGAGCATTGACACCATTCGTGCGAGTGGGTCGGGAAGCGAAGGTGAGTGTCGCTGGTCTGAGCTGGAGATCGAGTTTCTCGACAGCATCACCCCTGAGGTTCGCGAGCGAGCCGTCTCTGAGCTCGCTCCCTGGCTTGCCGCGCAAGAAGGAGTAACAGCCGCTGGCCAATCGAAGGTCGCCCGCGCGGCGGATCTGCTCTCGATCGCCCTTTAGCGCAGGGTGCTTTCTCGGGTCTCCATCACCAACGCTGGAAGCGCTTCGCGCCACCCTTCACCCGAGCGTGCCACGGCAACGACGAGTCCTTCACGTATGCCGCCTCGATCAACGGTGACGACCCGTGCAGTCGTTCGCTGCAAGAGTGCCTCCACAATCGCGATCCCTGCCGGGAGGAGCCTTGCTCGGCGCTGGGAAATGGCAAAGCGCTCCGCGACCTCCTTTGCAGTGAGTGCAACAAGACGCTGTCCCATCTCTGCGAGGTCTTCACGGTGAATCGTGCGGCTGATCAGCGTCGCTGGAACAAGCTTGAGTAGCCGAGTTGCGGTTCCCCCCACCAGGATCAAACGGTGAACATCTGCAACGGTAAGGTCCGCCAAGGCGATTTGGGCATGTCGACGAAGCTCCTGCCATTCGCGTGGGCGTGGAGGGTCTTGATACGAGACGCGCGCCAAGAGACGCGCCGAGCCAATGGAGACGCCAAATGCTCGTGGCAGCTCTCCAGGGTGAAGCTCCACCGCTTCGGTTGATCCTCCACCGATGTCGACGACCAACTGCGGCACCGAGTGGTCGTGTCCGTGTTGAAGGCCGAGGACGGTGAGGAGTCCCTCCTCCTCGTGTGTCAGAACCACGGGAGCCCCGGCCTTTGAACCTCGAAGCGCGCGGAGGGCGATCTCTTGGTCGCGAGCGCGTCGGAACGGCTCCGTGGCAACAACATGCATCCGGTTCGCGCCAAGCGTGGTTGCTCGGTCTCGAAACGATGAGAGGGCATCGCTGATCGCAGCGGTGGCCTTTCGGCCAATGGTCCGATCCTGCTCCACTAACCGGCCGAGTTCGATGGGCATCGACTCGTCCGCAATCACCTCTTGGCGCACCCCGTCTGACACCGCCACATACAGATGGGTCGAGTTCGAACCGATATCGACAACGGCACACACCTGTGGGATCCCCGCCTCGGAGCTCCCCACCCGACCAGAGCGCGGCCTAGTGGTGCGAGGGGCGCTACTGGATCGCGGCTTCGCCGCGTGAACACTCCGTAAACGCTTCCCTGCCACCATCCGCCGAATCCTAGCGGTGAATGCAGATTCCCTCTTGGCGGGGCTGGGGCGGTAGGATGTGAGCCAATCAATCACTGAGTTCGGAGGGGAAATGGCTACTGGAGACGATCAGGGTCGAGTCGAGAGCGAGATCCAGGAGATCCTCGCACGCAGTGCAACCGACGGCGCATCAGCGGCACCCCAGGGTGCCCGAGAGCCGCTCGACCGAGAGCTTCGTGCCATCAAGGAGACAGTTGTTCGCATGGGGAGCATGGCAGAGGCGGCGATCCGCGACGCGCTCAACGCCCTCGTCACCCACGACGCCGATCGGGCCCACGCCGTGATCATCGGCGATCGGAAGATCAATGACATGCAGCACGAGGTGATCACCGCGATCACCACCACGATCGCAACTCAAAGCCCCGTGGCGCGCGACCTGCGGAATCTCCTGATGATGAATCACGTCGTCTACGAACTTGAGCGCATCGCCGACCACGCCGCCTCTGTTGCCAAGATCGCCGTACAGCTCGCCCCTGAGCCGGCACTCCAGCGCTACCTCCACCTCCCTGAGATCGGTGAGCTCGCGGCGACGCAGTTGCACGGTGTCTTGATGGCGCTCGTTGACGCTGACCCCGCACGCGCGAGGGCTGTCGCGGTCAGCGACGACCAGATCGACGCGCTCTACCGACAATCATTCGACGAGTGCACGCGCCTGATGGAGGCCGACAAATCCAATGTTGCCCGCGGTACACGCCTCCTGTTTGCTGCGCACTACCTCGAGCGCATCGGCGATCGCACGACCAACATCGCCGAAGATATCGTCTACCTGGCCTCTGGAGAGGTTGAGGATCTCAATCCTTGAGTCCTGAACGCACTTCCACCGAAAACGGAACGAAGCGGCTCTACATCGTTCGTCACGCCGACGCCGGCAATCCCGCGGAATGGATCGGACCCGATGCAGAGCGCCCACTAAGTTCAAAGGGGGTGAAGCAGGCTGCCCGCCTGGCAGCGGCGCTGGTTGCCGCTGGCACGAACGTTGGCTCGCTGCGCACCTCACCCGCCCGTCGCTGCACCGAGACCTGCGCCGTGATTGCCGCAGCGCTGGAGACGACCGCCACGATCGACGAGCATCTTGCCGATGGCCCGACTGCGGCTCATGTTGCCAAGCTCCTCGCTCGACGTGGTACTGACGCCCTACTCCTTGTCGGGCACCAACCACATCTCGGCAACCTGATCGCCGAACTCACAGGCATCTCGTCGGTTCCCGTCGAGAAAGGGTCCCTGATTCGCATCGACATTGCCGCACCGTACACGCCCGGGAGCGGCCGACTTGTTGCGCTCGTCCCACCTTCGCACTTGCGCGCCCCGAAGAGCGAGCGCTAGCGCGTCGCCGCTCGAGCGGCGACCATTCCTTCCCCCTCTACGCAGAGAGCAGTGAGGCGAGGATCGCTCGCCCATGCGGCACCCTGCACGTCCCGAAGGGTCCAGGCGGCAACCTCGAGGCCCTCGTCGCGCCAGCGACCGATGCTCGCATCGTTCAACAGATCCATTGCGACCGAGAGGCCGACGCAACCGAGCCCCGTGACGTGCTGCGCTTCCGCAACGGTCTCGGCATTGAGCCATCGTGACCAGGCCGGAGCACGCTCTTCAACCCGCCGCAGAATTGCGGGGTGAAAGCTCGAGATCACGATCCCCTCCGCACTTTCGCCACGTGCCTCGGCGATGTCGGCGAAGAGTGCATCCGATGGCCCCTCCTTCAACTCGAGGTCAATCAGCGTATTGGCGGGCATGGCGGCAAGGGCCTCTCTGAGGGTAGGCACGCCAATCGCCGCTAGCTCCTGAACCGAGAGTTCAGCAACCCGGCGCGGGACCTCATAGAGGCGATCTAACGTCTCGTCGTGCACAATCACGGCCGCACCCTCCGCGCTGAAGCGCACATCGAATTCAACGCCGTCACATTGCTTCGCGCCAGCGACAAGGGCGGCAAGGCTGTTCTCGCGAAGTGTGGCGTCATGGACGCCACGATGTGCGAGCAGAAGAGGGCGCGGCAGTTCTTCACGTGCGCGACCGATCGCGCTGGGTCGAAGATTCAGAAGCCCACCCCAGCGGTTGGTAGTGTCATCGTGAACGTGGTGCCGACGCCAGGGGTAGACGTAACGGTGATGTCCCCTCCATGTCGAAGCACGGCATGTCGGGCTATCGCCAAGCCGAGCCCGGTTCCGCCACCACCGACGGCGCCAGCGCCGCCATCAACTCGCTCGACCGTGTAGAAGCGTTCAAAGATCCGCGAGAGGTGGGTGCGATCTATGCCAATTCCGTGATCAATGACGGCAATCTGTGATCCACCGTCGCTCAGCCGGTCAATCTGCACCTCTACGCGACCCCCCTCGCGGCTGTACTTCACGGCGTTATGCACGAGGTTCGCGATCGCCTGGCGAATTCGATCGCGGTCACCCGTGATCAGATGCGGGCTGCTGCCGACGACATCGATACCTCCACCATGCTGTGCTGCGACGGGGGTGAATCTCTGGGCGACCTCTTGGCCCAAGGCGATCAAGTCAAACTCGGTCTTGCGAAGTGGGATCTCACCGGCCTCCAACGTGGCAAGGTCCAACATCTCGTCGGCCATCTGTACGAGGTGGAGCACCTCCACCTCGATCTTGGCGCTACGGCTCGCCAAACCAGAGATGTCACCCTTCGCGGCAGCGCTCCCAATGGACTCGGCGAGGAGGCGAATCGTGGAGAGAGGGGTGCGAAGTTCGTGTGAAAGGTTGTCCACGAATTCGGTGCGGATCTGGCGGAGCCGACGAACCTCGGTGAGATCGCGCAGCACGAGCCACGCGCCGCCGTCGCCATCCGGCGCTGCGACGACTGAAACATGGCGCGCCTCGTCCGAGTGCCCAACTCGTCCATCACGAATGTCGATCTCGCCCCGGTGGACTTCGCCGTCTATCGCCTTTCGTGCGAGCTCCTCGAGGCGGAAGTCAACGGTCGCCTCGATCAACGGCATGCCGCGGAATTGCACGTCACCGCGGGCGAGGATCTCGCCAGTGACCGGGCTTGCCGCACGGATGACCAGATCTGAGCCAACACGCAGGATGGCGTCATCGGTTGCCTCGAGAAGGGCATTCAGGCGCTCTGCACGCCGATCTGCGCGATCCCAAGCAATGTCAGCTCGGCTGCTTTCACGTGCGGCGCGATCGGCCTCTGTCGCCACATCCTGTGCCGTGAAACGGCGAACGAGGAGGTAGGTAGCCCCTGCAGAGATCAGTACCGTCGCGAGCCCAATGACGATATCGGGCATCAGGCGGTTGGGTGAGGATCGCGCGCTGCGTGGCGAGGTGGGTACCCACGCGAAAGGAGTTCCACCTCGATGGCGGCGCGGTCGCTCGCTTGGGCTTCACGAATCGCGTCAAGCACTGCCGCAACTGGGAGCACGTTGCGCTCCCCCGTCGATCGTCGCGTTACCTCTGCGCCGCCCGCCTCCAGCGAGCGTGGCGAGATGGTGATCATCCACGGAGCGCCGATCAGCTCGGCATCGGCAAACTTCACACCAGGACTCTCGGCGCGATCGTCGATGAGTAGCTCAATCCCAGCGGCCTCAGCTTCTGCTTCGAGGGCGAACGCGATCTCGGTCACCTTCGGATCTTTGTTTGCGCCTACGATCGCAACCTGTGCGTCAAACGGACTGATTGAGATCGGCCACGAGAGCCCCTTCTCATCGTGGTGTGCCTCAGCAATACAGGCGACCGCACGGCCAACGCCAATCCCATACGAGCCCATGACAATTGGATGCGAAACGCCCGCCTCGTCGGCGTACGTCGCGCCCAAGGCTCCGGTATACCGTGTGCCAAGCTTGAAGATGTTTCCCACCTCGATACCGTTCTCGATCCGCAGCGTGCCGCCGCAGGCGAGGCAGGCATCGCCGACCTTTGCAGACGCGATGTCGGCCACCGTGCTCGGTGTGTAGTCGCGGCCCACATTCACTCCTGTGAGGTGATACCCCGCCTTGTTGGCGCCAGCAACCATGTTGGCAGTCGAGGCCACTAGCTCGTCAACAACGACAGTTGCTCCCGTGATCCCTACGGGCGATGCGTACCCTGGCTCCATGCCGGCGGCGCGGATCTCCTCTTCGCGGGCAGGCCGCAGGTCGCGAGCACCGATGGCATTCGTCAGCTTCGTCTCTTCCACCTCGTCGTCACCGCGCACGATGGCAACGATCAGTCGCCCGTCGCGATCTGCGAAGAAGACCGCCTTGGCGCAGGTAGATGCAGGAACCTTGAGCTGTGCCGCGAGCTCGTCAATTGTCGAGGCGCCTGGCGTGGCAATCTCCTTGAGTGGCTCTTGGGGGGCGCTCGCTCCAGCCTCTCGTTTCACCACCGCAACCTGGCGATTTGCTGCGGCGCCACAGCCATCGCAGAGCACGAGGCTATCTTCACCGAACGGGTTGAATGCCATGAATTCGTGAGCGAGCGAGCCGCCCATCATGCCAACGTCGCTGGCGACCGCGATTGCCTTGAGCCCGAGCCGCGCGAAGATACGCGTGTAGGCGTGGTAATAGAGTTGGTAGGAGCGGTCGAGACCTGCCTCATCGCGGTCGGCGCTATAGGCATCTTTCATGGTGAACTCGCGGACTCGAATCAGTCCACCACGTGCTCGTGGCTCATCGCGCCACTTCGTTTGGAAGTGATACATCTGCTGGGGGAGCTGACGCCACGAGTTGACCAGCTTGCGAAGAAGGTCCGTCACCACCTCTTCGTGTGTCATCGCCAAGACCATGTCGCGGCCACCCCGGTCGTTGAAACGACCCATCTCTGGGCCAATCTGGTCGTAGCGTCCAGTCTCGCGCCAGAGGTCGGCCGGGTGCACAACCGGCATCAGCATCTCCTGCGCCCCGATGGCGTTCATCTCTTCGCGGATCACCTGGGTGACGCGCATGTTCACGCGCATGCCGAGCGGGAGAAGCGAGTAGATCCCGGCGCCGAGCGGTCGAATGTAGCCAGCTCGGAGCAGGAGTCGATGGGAGGGCATCTCCGCGTCGGCGGGATCCTCTCGGAGCGTCGCAAAGAAGAGTTCGCTCATCCGCATGAGGTCAATCCTACCCGCGCGCGGCGCTCCCGTTCAGGAGGGCGTGCAGATCAGGCTGGGCGACGAAGGACGTAGCCGATCCCGCGAACGGTCTGGAGGGCCACGGGCTCAGCGGGAATCGCCTCAATGGCCTGGCGCAGGGCGTGCATATGGACGTCGACCGTGCGCGTTTCGCCGGCGTAGTCGTAGCCCCAAACCTTGTCGAGGAGCTGCTCGCGGGTGTAGACACGGCCAGCATTCTCGATCAGGAATGCGAGGAGCTGGAAGGCCTTCGGCTTCAAGTGCACCACCGCACCATCGCGCAGCACTCGCTGACCCTCGAGGTCTACCTCGGCTTCGGCGATGCGGAGGCGAGAGCCGGCCACAATCGGACTCGACGCTGCCTCGGCTCGGCGAAGCACCGCCCGAATTCGGGCGATGAGCTCGCGGGACGAGAAAGGCTTCGTCACATAGTCATCGGCGCCAAGGTCAAGCCCACTGATGCGATCGGCCTCGGAGGCTTTGGCCGTCACCATGATGATCGGTACCCGCGAACTACTGCGAATCGAGCGACAGACCTCGATGCCGCCCATCTCGGGGAGCATGAGATCGAGCAAGATCAGGTCTGGTGTGGCGGTACGAAACACGTTCAGCCCTGCCGCCCCTGTTTCAGCTTCGGTGACGAGGAATCCTTCGCTCGTCAACGCATCGGCGAGCGCCTCACGAAGGGCTCGCTCATCTTCAACCAACAGGATCTTGATCGGCTGCTCGGGCACCGCGACACTCTGAGGGAGCGGTGTTAGCGACATGTAAACGCTAGCTGCCGCTCACCAGTGCCACGGCGGCGTCAAGATTCTTCAGCACTCTCGCACGACCGAGGAGTCGCATGCTGTCGAAGAGGGGCGGCGTCGCCGATCGTCCGGTCACCGCAACACGAAGGGCCATGAACAGGTCGCCCGACTTCCACCCTGACGCCTCAGCGAGCGACCGAAGCTGCGCCTCGAGTGGATCCTCCGCGTCAAGGAGTGCCGCATCTCCCTCACCGATCGCTTCGGCAATCAGTGGACGCGCAGCCGCAAGCGCCTGCAGGGTGGTGGCGGCGTCCCAACGTTTCGGCACGAGAGCAGCGCGATCGTGCTCCAGCGCTGTGGCAAAGAGGAAATCGGTCAGGGTGACCGCCGACGTGAGCAGCGGAATTCGATCGCGAATCAACGGAATTAGCGCAACGATCTCGGCATCGGTGGCGGGCCGCTGTAGTGTGCCGTTCGCCGCGGCCATCTCATAGAATGGGCGGAGCCGCGTCAGCAGCTCCTCGTTGCTGAGGCGTCGAATCCACTGGCCGTTCAGCCACTCCAGCCGTGTCCGGTCAAACACCGCGCCGGCCTTCTGCACATGCTCAAGGTTGAAACGCTCCTGTAGTTCGTCCATGGAGAGGACCTCGTCTTCGCTCCCCGTTGACCAACCGAGCAGCGCCAAGAAGTTCACCAGTGCCTCGACGAGGAATCCCTCGGCGCGATAGTCGGCGAGGGCGGTCTGACTCTTGCGTTTGCTCATCTTGGTGCGATCTGGGTTCAAGATAAGCGGGAGATGAGCAAACTTCGGGAGGGGCACGCCGAGCGCCTCAAAGAGAAGGATGTGCTTCGGCGTATTCGAGAGGTGGTCCTCGCCGCGAATCACATGGGTGATCCCCATGTCGGCATCGTCCACGACCACGGTGAAGTGATAGAGCGGCGTGCCGTCGGCGCGCAAGATCACCAGGTCTCCGCCCAACGCCTCGCTGTCGATCTCCACCCGCCCACGCACAAGATCGTCGATCACCACCACGCCTGGCTTGATTCGGAAGCGCAACGCTGCTGGCTCGCCTGCAGCGATGCGGGCGGCCGACGTCTCAGCCGGGATCGCGGCACAGCGGCCGGAGTAGCGCGGTGGAAGCTTCGCCGCTTCACGAGCTTTGCGCTCTGCCTCAAGGTCGCCTGGCGTGCAGAAGCACGGGTAGGCCAACCCTTTCGCCCGCAGCTCGTTTGCGACGTCGGTGTAGCGCCCGCTGCGCTCCGACTGTCGGTAGGGGCCTCGATCGCCGCGCTCCCCCTCTGCGACCACGCCCTCATCGGCGGCGAGTCCGAGCCAGCCTAGCCCCGCAAGGATGTCGGCCTCGAACTCCTTGGTGGAGCGTGACGTGTCGGTGTCTTCGACGCGCACGATGTAGGTGCCACCATGCCGACGAGCAAAGAGCAGGTTGAAGAGCGCGGTGCGTGCCGTGCCAATGTGGAACGGCCCAGTTGGGCTCGGCGCAATCCGCACGCGCACGGCTTCACTCATGATCGCGCCGGAATCTGATGAAAGAGCGCGGCGTCTACGGCGCCACGAATCACCTGAACGAGCGCGGCGGGTCGGAGGCCGAGTGACGCTTTGCCGATCGGGCCATCCAACGTCAGTGAATCAAGTGAGGAACTGCGCGAAAGTACGGTGATCTTGGCGCCAGGGACCAGCCCACGCGCCTCGAGATAGCTGAGCAGTGCGCCGTCAGCCTCAGCGGCCTCGGTAACACGATAGATCGTCGCAGTTTCACCCGCCTCAAGAGCGGCGAGTGGCTCTC